>NZ_JBFBEA010000016.1:0-159348 GCF_040683495.1 Streptomyces sp. NPDC093544
ACCGGGCTGAGAGTCTCAGCCCGGTCCGGCGTTTTATGACGAGGCCGTTCAGGCCGCATGCCCGGGAGCCCGGGGGCGGAAGCCTCCGGAGTGGTTGCCCGGATCGGCCCGGCGGAGTATCAGCGCTTGCCGGACTTGGCCCCCTTCGGGGTGGCCAGCCGGCTGCCGCTCCAGTCCTTGCCCACGCTGGCGCTCTTGGTCGCCGACAGACCCGCAGTCGTCGCCGCTTCGGCGATGTCGCTCGGCTCCACGTAGCCGTCACGGCCGGTCTTCGGCGTCAGCAGGAGGATCGCGCCGCCCTCTTCGATGTACGTGGTGGCATCCACCAGTACGTCGGTCAGGTCGCCGTCCTCGTCGCGGAACCACAGCACCACGGCATCGGCGACGTCGTCGTAATCCTCGTCCACGAGCTCGCTGCCGATGACTTCCTCAATGGCCTCGCGGAGCTCCTGGTCGACGTCGTCGTCGTAGCCGATCTCCTGGACCACCTGCTCGGGCTGGAACCCCAGCCTTGCGGCAGGGTTCGTCCTCTCCTCCGCGTGGTCCGCGGTCGCGCTCACGGGTTGCCTCCTGATCATGTTTCTGGTTGGGGTCTCCCCCGGCTTTGTCGGAGCCTGGGGAGTCTTCTGGCCACGCGCGTGCGCGAAGCATTGGCCGTAGTCCACACGGACGGGGCGGATCGCGCAAGTACCCGGCCGTCGAGACCGCCGAAACGGTGACGATCCTGGCGGTGTCGACGCAACTCCAGGCACGGAATCGCGACACCTGGTGACGCGCACCACACCCTTCTGTCCGGTTTGCGAATTTCACGACCCTTGAAGGGTACGAGACCCGAACGACTTTGCGGAACGCGTCATGGACTGAGCGTATCGTTGCGTTTTGGCCGGGCACGTCCCAACGTACTGCGAGAACGTCCCGGTTACCTCCCAGTAGAGGTGACGATTCCGTTCACCGGGTACACGATGGGGAACGGTATGAACACAGCGAAGTACAGCCCCATCTGACAGCCCTCTGACAGCGAAGGAACAGCGTGGCTTCCGGATCCGATCGCAACCCGATCATCATTGGCGGCCTTCCCAGCCAGGTCCCGGACTTCGACCCTGAGGAGACTCAGGAGTGGCTCGACTCCCTCGACGCCGCCGTCGACGAGCGCGGCCGTGAGCGTGCCCGCTATCTGATGCTGCGGCTGATCGAACGGGCCCGCGAGAAGCGCGTGGCCGTGCCCGAGATGCGCAGCACGGACTACGTCAACACGATCGCCACCAAGGACGAGCCGTTCTTCCCCGGCAACGAGGAGATCGAGCGCAAGGTCCTCAACGCGACCCGCTGGAACGCGGCGGTGATGGTGTCCAGGGCCCAGCGCCCGGGTATCGGCGTCGGCGGTCACATCGCCACCTTCGCGTCCTCCGCCTCGCTGTACGACGTGGGCTTCAACCACTTCTTCCGCGGCAAGGACGAGGGCGACGGCGGCGACCAGATCTTCTTCCAGGGGCACGCCTCGCCGGGCATCTACGCCCGCGCGTTCCTCCTGGACCGGCTGAGCGAGCAGCAGCTCGACGCGTTCCGGCAGGAGAAGTCGAAGGCGCCGTACGGGCTGTCCTCGTACCCGCACCCGCGGCTGATGCCGGACTTCTGGGAGTTTCCGACCGTCTCCATGGGCCTCGGCCCGCTCGGCGCGATCTTCCAGGCGCGGATGAACCGCTACATGGAGGCGCGCGAGATCGCGGACACCTCCAAGTCGCACGTCTGGGCGTTCCTCGGCGACGGCGAGATGGACGAGCCGGAGTCGCTCGGCCAGCTGTCGATCGCGGCGCGCGAGGGCCTGGACAACCTGACCTTCGTCGTCAACTGCAACCTCCAGCGGCTCGACGGCCCGGTGCGCGGCAACGGCAAGATCATCCAGGAGCTGGAGTCGCAGTTCCGGGGCGCCGGCTGGAACGTCATCAAGCTGGTCTGGGACCGCACCTGGGACCCGCTGCTCGCACAGGACCGCGACGGCGTACTGGTCAACCAGCTGAACACCACGCCGGACGGCCAGTTCCAGACGTACGCCACCGAGACCGGCGCGTACATCCGCGAGCACTTCTTCGGGCACGACCACCGGCTGCGCGCGATGGTCGAGAACATGACGGACGACCAGATCCTGCACCTGGGGCGCGGCGGTCACGACCACAACAAGGTGTACGCGGCCTTCGCGGCGGCCAAGGCGCACAAGGGCCAGCCGACGGTGGTCCTTGCGCAGACCGTCAAGGGGTGGACGCTCGGCCCGAACTTCGAGGGACGCAACGCGACCCACCAGATGAAGAAGCTGACGACCGCGGACCTCAAGGGCTTCCGCGACCGGCTGCACATCCCGATCACCGACCAGCAGTTGGAGGGCGGCGCGCCGCCGTACTACCACCCGGGCCGCGACTCGGAAGAGATCCAGTACATGCACGACCGCCGCAAGAGCCTGGGCGGGTACGTCCCGACCCGCGTCGTGCGGTCTAAGCCTCTCGTGCTCCCCGAGGACAAGACGTACGCGAGTGTGAAGAAGGGCTCGGGTCAGCAGTCGATCGCCACGACCATGGCGTTCGTCCGACTGCTCAAGGACCTCATGCGGGACAAGGAGATCGGCAGGCGGTTCGTGCTGATCGCGCCCGACGAATACCGCACCTTCGGCATGGACTCGTTCTTCCCGAGCGCGAAGATCTACAACCCGCTCGGCCAGCAGTACGAGTCCGTGGACCGCGATCTGCTGCTCGCGTACAAGGAGTCGCCGACGGGCCAGATGCTGCACGACGGCATCTCGGAGGCGGGCTGTACAGCCTCGCTGATCGCCGCGGGTTCGGCGTACGCCACCCACGGCGAGCCGCTGATCCCCGTCTACGTCTTCTACTCGATGTTCGGTTTCCAGCGCACCGGCGACCAGTTCTGGCAGATGGCCGACCAGTTGGCGCGCGGTTTCGTACTGGGTGCGACCGCCGGTCGTACGACTCTGACCGGTGAGGGTCTCCAGCACGCGGACGGCCACTCCCAGCTGCTCGCCTCGACGAACCCGGGGTGTGTCGCGTACGACCCGGCGTACGGGTACGAGATCGCGTACATCGTCAAGGACGGGCTGCGCCGGATGTACGGCCCCGACAGCGAGGACGTCTTCTACTACCTGACCGTCTACAACGAGCCGATCCAGCATCCGGCAGAACCGGAGAGCGTGGACGTGGACGGCATTCTGAAGGGCATCTACCGCCTCAAGTCCGGTGATCAGGGCACCATCCCCGCGCAGATCATGGCCTCCGGTGTCGCGGTGCCGTGGGCGGTCGAGGCGCAGCGGATCCTGGCCGCCGACTGGAACGTGAAGGCGGACGTCTGGTCGGCGACCTCCTGGAACGAGCTGCGGCGCGAGGCCGTCGAGGTGGAGCGGCACAATCTGCTGCACCCCGAGGAGGAGCAGCGCGTCCCGTACGTGACGCAGAAGCTGTCCGGGGCCGAGGGTCCGTTCGTCGCCGTCTCCGACTGGATGCGGTCCGTCCCCGACCAGATCTCCCGCTGGGTGCCGGGGACCTACCAGTCCCTGGGCGCCGACGGTTTCGGCTTCGCGGACACGCGTGGGGCGGCCCGGCGCTTCTTCCACATCGACGCGCAGTCGATCGTGGTCGCGGTGCTGACCGAGCTGGCGCGCGACGGCAAGGTCGACCGGTCCTTGCTGAAGCAGGCGATCGACCGCTACCAGCTGCTCGACGTGCAGGCGGCCGACCCGGGGGCCGCGGGCGGCGACGCGTAGTTCGTACGTCTCCTGTTCGTACGTCTCCTGAGGGGCGGTGGGGCCACGGGCCCCGCCGCCCCTTTCGCTCTCTTCTTATTACTTACGATGCGGGCATGAAGGAGCAGTCGGCACAAGTCCGCTGGGAGCGGCGCACGCAGCGGCCGCTGCTGGGGTTCGCCCTGGCGTTCGCCGTCGCCTACGCCGTGCCGATCGTGTGGCCCGCCGCGGGTCACGACGTGGCGTCCGTGTGCACGGCGGTGGAGTGGGTGGTGTGGGGCGCGTTCGCGGCGGACTACGCCGCGCGGCTGATACTCGCCGAGCGGCGCAAGGAGTTCGTACGGACGCACTGGCTGGACCTGATCGCGGTGGTGCTGCCGCTGGTCCAGCCGATGCGGCTGCTGCGGCTCGTCTCCACACTGCTGCTGGCCGGGCAACGGGCCCGGATCGCCTCACAGATACAGCTCACGACGTACGTCGCGGGCTCGGTGGTGGGCCTGTTGATGTTCGGCTCGCTCGCGGTCCTCTCCGTGGAGCGGGAGTCGCCGAACGGGAACATCAAGACGCTGGGCGACGCGGTGTGGTGGTCGTTCACGACGATGACGACGGTGGGGTACGGGGACCACGCCCCGACCACCGGTCTGGGCCGCGTACTCGCGGTCGGTCTGATGCTCTCCGGCATCGCCCTGCTGGGTGTCGTCACCGCCAACATCGCCGCCTGGTTCATCTCCCGCTTCGAGATGGACGACGTCGAGGAACGCCGGCAGACGGCCGCGATCACCGCCCTCACGGAGGAGGTACGCGCCCTGCGGGCGGAGGTGGCGGCGCTGTCGCGGGGTACGGCGCCCGAAGGCACGCCCTTCACGGCGGTGCCGCACCCGGTGCCGGGTGCGGCGGAGGAGCACTCGCTCTAGTCAACGGCCGTGTGCGTAATGCGAGTCGGTGCGCGCCGTCGTCCTGGGCCGCGGTCAGAGCAGTCCGGTACCCGGGCCTGCCGTTCCGGCCAGCCACATGATGGCCAGCAGGGTGTCGATCGCGCCCAGAACCAGCGCGACGACGGCCGGGATGGGGCGGGCTCCGGCCCAACTGCGGCCCATGGCGAGCCAGCCGCAGACGATCGCCACCGGGCCGAGGATGATCCCCAGCACGAAGAAGCCGGCGATCGCGCAGATGAGTCCCACGGTGCCCAGCGTCGCGCGATCCGGCCCGGTCCGTGACCTCGTACGGCTACGTGAACGGGGGTACTTGCGCGTGCCGTGCTCAAAGCCCGCCATCATCCATCAACTCCTGAACTCCCGGTGAAGCTCGGTCGGTTCGGGTCGATATGCGGGTACCCCCGTATCCCGGCTTAAGACCTGGCGGCGCGCTGCCCCCCTCCGGCAGCGCGCCGCAAGTCCGGTCGTCCCCCCAGGCCGTACGGAGGACTTGACCCACTGTGACGTGCGGCGCGTGCCGGGTGCGAGGGATCTTTAGCGTTGTCACCCTGATAGGGGAAACGGCCCCTGGAACGGGCCTGGGGACAGGCCTTGGACAGGCCCTGGACAGGAACAGGTCCTAGATGTGGCCGGCGCCGGCGCCCGCCTCCGCGTTGGCGCCCCGCTTGGTGAGCAGTGCGACGAAGACCGCCACGACGGCGACCCCGGACGCGACCAGGCAGGCCAGGCTCATGCCGGAGATGAAGGTGTCGTGGGCGACGTCCGTGATCTGCGCGGCGAGGGAGGCGGGCGTGTCCGGGGTGACCGGCGCGGCGCCGACCTGGACCGCCTCGGAGGCCGCGTCCAGTTGCTCCGGGGTGAGCGGGGGCAGTTTGGCGTCGGCCCAGTTGCCCGCGAGGTCGCCGTCGACCTTGGAGGCCATCACGGCGCCGAGTACCGCCGTACCGAGGCTGCCGCCGATCTGCATCGCGGCCTGCTGGAGACCACCGGCGACACCGGAGAGCTCCATCGGCGCGTTGCCCACGATGACCTCGGTGGCACCGACCATGACCGGAGCGAGACCGAAGCCGAGACCGGCGAACCAGAGCGACATGACGAAGCTGCCGGTGTTCGTGTCCAGCGTGGACATGCCGTACATGGAGATCGCGGTGAGGGCCATACCGCCGGCGAGCGGGATGCGCGGGCCGGTCTTGGTGATCATGGCGCCGGCCAGCGGGGAGGCCACGATCATCATCCCGGTCAGCGGGAGAAGGTGCAGGCCCGCGTCGACCGGGCTCATCCCGTGCACGTTCTGCAGGTAGAAGGTGACGAAGAACAGGCCGCCCAGGAAGGCGATGGCCATCAGGACCATGAGGACCACGCCCGCCGACAGCGGCACGGAGCGGAACAGCCCCAAGGGGATCAGCGGTTCCTTCACCCGCTTCTCCCAGAAGGCGAAGAGCCCGAAGCAGAGCACCGAGGCGCCCAGGAAGGCCCAGGTCAGGCCGTCGCCCCAGCCCCAGGTCGGGGCCTTGATGAGGGCCCAGACCAGGCAGAACATGGCGGTGGACAGCAGGGCTATGCCGAGGACGTCGAAGGAACGGGGGGCGTTCGCCGCGCGGTGGTCGGTCAGGATCAGCGCGCCGCCGACCAGCGCGATGACGCCGACCGGCACGTTGATGAAGAACACCGACTGCCAGCTGACGTGCTGGACCAGCAGACCGCCGAGGATCGGGCCGCCCGCGGTGGACGCGCCGATGACCATGCCCCAGATGCCGATCGCCATGTTCAGCTTCTCGGCCGGGAAGGTGGCCCGCAGCAGACCGAGCGCGGCCGGCATGAGCAGCGCGCCGAACAGACCCTGCAGGACACGGAAGGTGACCACCAGGGCGATGCTGCTGGAGAACCCGATGGCCCCGGAGGCCGCGGCGAAGCCGATCACGCCGATGAGGAAGGTCTGCCGGTGACCGAACCGGTCGCCGAGCTTGCCCGCGGTGATCAGGGTGACCGCGAGCGCGAGGAAGTAGCCGTTGGTGATCCACTGGACGTCGGCGAAGCTCGCGCCGAGGTCCTTCTGGATGGCCGGGTTGGCGATGGCCACGATGGTGCCGTCCAGGGCGACCATCATGACGCCGACGGCGACGGTGAAGAGGGTGAACCACGGGTGGCCGCGCAGCCCCGAGGTCGGTGTCGGCCCGGAGACGGGTCCCGGGGCCTTGTCGGCCGGGCCCGTCGCGTCGACGGTGGTCTGACTAGTCATGTTTTCGAGGCTAGTGTCAGCCGCTGACAGTTGACAAACCAATTCACAAGTCGGTAACTGTCATGTCGCTCGCGGATACCCTGAACCGGGCAGAAGGTTCACAAGGTACAAACGGTCCGGAGGCGAGGGACCAGAGGAGAGGGAGCATGGACACGGCGGACCGGATCGGCCCGGCGCCACGACCAGGGCTGCGCGAGCTCAAGAAACAGCGCACCCGGGACGCGCTCCTGCGCGCCGCCCTCGAACTGTTCACCACCCAGGGGTACGAACGGACGACCGTCGACGAGATCACCGAGGCCGTCGACGTCTCGCAGCGCACCTTCTTCCGCTACTTCGCGGGCAAGGAGGAAGTCGCCCTCTTCACCCAGCGGCTCACGGAGTCGCGCTTCCTCGCCGCCGTACGCGAACGCCCGCCCCACGAAGCCCCTTTGGAGGCCCTGCGGCGCTCCGTCCTGGAGAGCTGGGACACCATCGGCGAGGCGATCGAGGCCGTCATCCCGATCGAACTGCACATGCGCACCTTTCAGTTGATCGAGTCGACGCCCGCGCTGCTCGCCGTCCATCTGCGCCGTTCCGCGGAGCTGGAGGAGGAGATCGCACGGGTGATCGCCGAGCGAGAGGGGCTCGACATGGACGCGGACCCACGCCCGCGCGTCGCGGTCGCCGTGTTCAGCGGAGTGATGCGCGTGACGGGCCGCCTGTGGGGCCGGGGCGAGGACATCAGCGTCGAGGCGATCCGCGAACTGACCGCCTCATATCTCGACCAGGTGGGGCCCGCATTGGCCGAGACATGGCGTACGGAATAACTCCTGCCGTACGGAGAGATGTTCGACCGGCGAACTGAACACCGCCCACCCTGCACGCAGAGTCACTCCGAGCCCACAGGATCCCGACTTCTCTCACTCAGCGTGAGTATTTAACTCAAACTGAACCCACTTTGCCCCAATCACCCCACCAGAAACGTGATCCGGCTCACTCGGTTAACGCGAGACCCGTTTGTTCTCCTAGTGTGTCCTCCCAGTGACTTCCTTCGACGCATCCCCCCAACTGAACGTCTGGCGCGCACTGCTCGCGCTGGCCGTGGTGTTCGTGATGCTGGCCACCAGTGGCTGGACCGCGATTCACAGCCATCGGGGGTCCTCGGCCCTCGAGTCCTCGCGCTCCTCGTGGGAGCACGGCAGCCTCGCCGGACACGCGCTCCCGGACACCGACTCCGCGCCGAGCGTCCTGGCCCGCTTCTTCGCCTCGCTCGACGCCGGTCAGCGCGACCGTCTCGTCCACCGCTACCCGCTCGCGGTCGGCAACATGAACGGGGCGCCCGTGACCCTGCGCTACCAGGCGAACCGCCTCGCCCTGGACAAGCAGCGCAAGGTCGAGCTCAAGCGCATGCACGACACCCGGCTCTCGCCGCTCGGACAGCACGAGGCGGGTCGCCGGATGCACCGCTACGAGGCGCTGCTCGAAAAGGGCCGCAAGATCCTTGCCTTCGACCCGATGGGGTCGGGCCGGATCGCCGAGGTCTTCGGAAACCTGGACACGGCCGAGCGCGTCTCGGTCGTGGTGCCCGGCGTCGACACGAACCTGCTCACCTTCCAGCGCACGGTCAAGAAGTACACCGCGCCCGTCGGCATGGCGCACTCCCTGTACTCGGCCGAGCACGAGGCAAGCCCCACGACGGCTACCGCCGTGATCGCCTGGGCCGACTACACCGCGCCCAGCGGGCTCGGCATCGACTCGGCCACCGCGATGCGCGCCGAGGAGGGCGCGGTCCGGCTGAACGCGCTGGTGCGGGCGCTGCCGGGGAGCTCGTCGGTCGCGCTGTACTGCCACAGCTACGGCTCCGTGCTGTGCGGGGTCGCCGCCCGGGAGCTGCCCTCACGGGTCTCCGACATAGCGGTCGCGGGCAGCCCCGGCATGCGGGCCGACACGGTCGGCGGACTGCACACCACGGCCCAGGTCTGGGCGATGCGCGACTCCGACGACTGGATCCAGGACGTACCGCATCTGGAGGTCGGTGGGCTCGGACACGGCGCCGACCCGGTGTCGTCGGGGTTCGGGGCGCGGGTCCTGTCCGCGCGGGACGCGAATGGCCACACCGGCTACTTCGAACCGGGCACCGACAGCCTCCACAACTTCGCGGAGATCGGCATCGGCGCGTACGGCTCGGTGGACTGCGCGCACACGGATGACGCGTGCCGGACGGGACTGTCCGGCGGGTCGTCAGCCTGACGCGCGTAGAAGCGAGAGGAACCGCGGTCCGCCAAGGGTGGCGACGCGAGCCTGTGTGCCGCATACGATGGCCCGCATGGGTGACGTACTGGCCGGATTTCATGCCGCCTGGGAGTTCGAGTCCGACTCCGTGCTCATCCGCTTCGAACGGGGAATCCGCACGCCGAAGCTGTTCCAGGCGCTCGGCGAACGTCGTATCCCGCTCGACGCGATCGCGGCGGTGACACTGACGCCCGGGAAGCGCGGCACGGTCGTGCTGCGCGCGGTTCCCAGACCGGGAGCCGATCCGCTGATCGAGGCGGCGGCGGGACAGCTCAAGGAGGGGTGCGACCCTTACCGGCTCGTGCTGCCCGCCGAGCGCGAGACGCTCGCCGAGTACTACGCGGACGAACTGCGCTCGCAGCTCACGAAGGACGACGAACCCGCCGAGCGGTATCTCGTCGGACCGCCCGAGGCGCCGCTGCACTTCAAGGCGTACGACGGCAAGGCGTCCTTCGACGGCAGGTCGGTGTCCTTCCGGTGGTTCTGGACGGGGGCCTCGTCGGCGAAGTGGAAGGCAGGCGACCAGACCTTCCCCGTCGCCGGGCTCAGCGGCGTCGAATGGCGCTCGCCCGAGGTCTTCGAGGGGCATCTGCGGCTGCTGCGGCGCGAGCCGGCCGTTGCTCAGCCCGTGCAGGCCGACCAGGATCCGGCGGCGGTCGTGTTCGGGCTCGGGTACGGGCCGGTGCATGAGTCGTTGCCGTTCGCGGCGGCTGTACTGGCTGCGATACGTGGCTCCGGCGGGGCGCCTGTACCGGCCCTCGCCCCTCCCGCGTCCCGGCGGGACCCCGCCGACATCGCCGAGCGGATCCGGCACCTCGGCGAGCTCCGCGACGCCGGCCTCGTCACGGACGAGGAGTTCTCGACGAAGAAGGCGGAGCTGCTGGCGGAGCTGTGACCGAGGGGGGCGGGGAGTTGGATTCGCCCCCTCCGCCCCTACCCGTCCCTTGTTCCTGGGGGCTCCGCCTCCAGACCCCCGTATCGCGCTGAACGCGCTCGTCCTCAAACGCCGGACGGGCTGAAAACCTCTAGCGCCGGCCGGGGAAAGATTCAGCCTCTCCGGCGTTTGAGGAGCGGGGGTCCAGGGGGCAGAGCCCCCTGGGGACGGGAATGGGTTGGGGCGGAGGGGGCGAAAGAAGCCTTGCCCCAGCCCGCTACTCCCGGCCCGCCGACGTGAAGTTCATGTCGGCGTAGCGGTCGCCCGCGACCTTTGCCGCGATGGGCTCCAGGAGGCCGAGCTCGGCCTCGCTGAGGACGATCCGGGTCGCGGCCGTGTTCTCCTCGACGCGCTTCGCCTTGGTGGTGCCCGGAATCGGCACGACGACGAGCCCGTACACGGCGGCCCGCTGCTGGGCCCAGGCCAGCGCGACCTGGCCGAGCGAGGCACCATGGGCGTCCGCGACAGCGCGCACCGGCTCCAGGAGCGCGGCGTTGACAGCCGCGTTGGCACCGTTGAAGCGGGGCTGCCGACGCCGGAAGTCATCCGCCCCCAGCTCCTTCTCGGCGTCCGCGAAGGACCCCGTGAGGAACCCACGCCCGAGCGGCGAGTACGGCACGAGCGCCACGCCCAGCTCACGCGCCACCGGAACCACGCCCGCCTCGATGTCACGGCTGAACAGCGACCACTCCGACTGCACGGCGGCGATCGGATGCACGCCCTGCGCCGCACGCAGCTCCCCGCCCGTCACCTCGCTCAGCCCGAGATGCTTGACCTTGCCCTCGCGCACCAGCTCGGCCATGGTCCCGACGGTCTCCTCGATCGGGACGTTCACGTCACGCCGGTGCATGTAGTAGAGGTCGATCACGTCGACGTCCAGCCTTCGCAGGCTCGCCTCGACGGCCTGCCGGATGTACGGCGCGTCGTTGCGGATGATCCGCTTGGTCGGGTCGTCCGGCGGGATCGTCATGGCGAACTTCGTCGCGATGACGAGTTCGTCGCGGTGCGCCTTGAAGAACGGGGAGAGGAACTTCTCGTTCTCACCCTGCCCGTACGAGTCCGCGGTGTCGAAGAGCGTGACGCCGATCTCCAGCGCCCGCTCCAGGGTGGCCCTCGACTCGTCGGCGTCGGCAGGCCCGTACGCGAAGCTCATGCCCATGCAGCCCAGCCCCTGCACCCCGACCTCGGGGCCGCCGGTACCGAGCTCCGCCTTCGCGATCTTGCTGTCCGTCATCAGGACCTCTCCGACGCCAGGGCACGCCCGGCGTCCGCGTAGAAAGTGATTTTGCGGTCGAGCACCGCGAGGGTGTCCTGGAGCTCGGCGATCCGGGACCGCACGTCCCTGCGGGTCGCTTCCAGGAGCTCGTAGCGCTCGATGTAGGTGTGGTCGCCCGCGCGCACCAGCTCCGCGTACCGCACCATGTCGGCGACCGGCATACCGGTGAGCCGCAGCTTGCCGACGAGGCCCAGCCAGTCCAGGTCGCGGTTGGTGTAGCGGCGCTGCCCGGTGTGCGAGCGGTCGATGTGCGGCATCAGCCCGATCCGCTCGTACCAGCGCAGGGTGTGCGCAGTCAGGCCGGTGTAGGCGACGACCTCGCTGATCGTGTAGTTGTCCTGACCGTCCGGGCGCCGCAGCTGCCGCTCAGGGGGCGCGACACAGACATCGGGACTTGTACCGGTCTCGGCGGCCTCGGCCGTGGTCTCCATCACCGTCATGACCTCCACGCTAAAACCTTGGAGTGCACTCCAAGCAAGCGGAAGCCAATAAAATCCGGTGACGTCGCCCGCTCGCGGTGTCTACGTTGCCGATCATGACTCTTGTACGCCGTGCCCTGCCCGAGGACGCCGAGGAAGTACTGCGCCTGCGCCAGGTGATGCTCGACTCGGTCTTCGGCCCCGATTCGCCCGGTACCTGGCACGCCGAATCACTCCCCACCGTACGGGGCAGGCTCGCCGACCCCGACGGGGACTTCGCGGCCTTCGTCATCGACCATCCGGACCGGCCCGGCACGCTGGCGGCACTCGTCGCCGGGACGATCGACTACCGCATCGGGCACGCGGGCGATCCGCAGGGCGCGATCGGATACGTCTTCAGCGTCGCCACCGATCCGGACGCGCGGCGCCGCGGCTACGCCCGCGCGAGCTTGGAGACGATCCTCGGCTGGTTCCGTGAACGGGGCGTCATGACAGTCGACCTCAACGCCACCACCGAGGGCGAGCCGCTGTATGCCTCGCTCGGTTTCGTGCGCAAGCCGGACCCCTCGATGCGGCTCCAGCTCTGAGCCGCTTAGGCTCGTACGCATGTCCTTGCAGAGCCTCGCGTTGATCGAGAACTGGCCCGTTCCCACCGCCGCGGCGGCCGTCGTCCGCGCGGACGGCGCGGTGCTCGGGAGCCATGGGCCCGGTGCGCGGCCCTTCCCGCTCGCTTCGGTGACCAAGCCGCTTGCCGCGTACGCCGCTCTCGTCGCGTACGAGGAAGGCGCGATCGAGCTCGACGAACCCGCCGGGCCCACGGGCTCGACCGTCCGTCATCTCCTCGCGCACACCTCCGGACTCGCCTTCGACCAGCACCGGGTGACGTCCGCGCCCGGGGAGCGGCGGCTGTACTCCAACGCCGGGTTCGAGGTGCTCGGGGAGCACATTGCCAAGGCGACGGACATTCCGTTCGGGGAGTATCTGCGGCAGGCGGTGCTGGATCCGCTGGGGATGGGGTCGACCACGCTCGACGGGTCGCCCGCGAAGGACGGAGTCTCGACGGTGGACGACCTGGTCCGCTTCGCCGCCGAGGTCCAGGCTCCGCGGCTCCTCGACCCTCGTACGGTCGCCGAGGTGATGACCGTCCAGTTCCCCGGTACGAAGGGCGTCCTGCCGGGGTACGGGCACCAGAACCCCAACGACTGGGGGCTCGGCTTCGAGATCCGCGACTCCAAGTCGCCCCACTGGACGGGAAGTTCGTCCTCGCCGCGGACCTTCGGGCACTTCGGGCAGTCCGGTACGTTCCTGTGGATCGACCCCGTCGCGGGGGTGGCCTGCGTGGCCCTCACCGACCGGGCGTTCGGGCCGTGGGCCGTCGAGGCGTGGCCGCCGTTCACGGACGCGGTGCTCGCCGACGTCAAAGAGCTGACGTCAAGAAGCTGACGTCAAGAAGTGGTGAACGAAGCGGCGGTTGAAGCTCCCCCTGAGACGGTGGCTGATCCGTTCGGCTAGCCTCCCCCTGCACACATGCCTCACAGCTTTCGGGGGAGAAACGATGGGCGAGACACAACCGGGCGGACATTTCCGCCCGTTGGAGGCCGGCGACCCGACGGTCGTGGCGAGCTACCGGCTCGCGGCACGGCTCGGCTCGGGCGGCATGGGCACGGTGTACCTGACGTACACGCCGGGCGGCCACCCGATCGCGCTGAAGACGATCCGGCCGGAGCTGAGCGAGGACCCCGAGTTCCGCCGCAGGTTCAAGCAGGAGGTCCAGGCCGCCCAGCGCGTCCAGGGCCTCTACACCGCGCCGGTCCTGGACCACGACACCGAGAGCAGCACCCAGCCCTGGCTGGCCACCGCATACGTACCCGGCCCCTCGCTGGCCTCGGCGGTCACCGAGCACGGCCCGCTGCCGGTGCCGACAGTCCTGCTGCTGGTCGCGGGGGTCGCGGAGGCGCTGTCGGTCATCCACGGCGCGGGCATCGTCCACCGGGACCTGAAACCCTCGAACGTGCTGCTCGCCGCCGACGGCCCCCGGGTCATCGACTTCGGCATCGCCCGCGCCGCCGACGCCACCGCGCTGACCAACACCGGTGTCTCCATCGGCACCCCGGCCTTCATGTCGCCGGAGCAGGCCTCGGGGCGGGGTGAGCTGTCCCCCGCGTCGGACATCTTCGCCCTCGGCCAGGTCGCCGCGTACGCGGCCCGGGGCAGCTCCGCGTACGGGGACGGGCCCTCGCACGCCGTGCTGTACCGCATCGTCCACGAGGAGCCGGACCTCACCGGCCTCCCGGACGAACTCCGGTTCATCACGCGCCTGCTGGCCAAGGACCCGGCCGACCGGCCCTCACCGGCCGACGTCATCGCCCTGTGCCAGGAGGCCTCGCCCACCCCGCTGCGCCAGTCCGGATCCTGGCTGCCGGACCCGATCGGCGAGCAGATCACCCGGCGGGTCTCGGCGTCGGCCGAGCTCCTTGCGGCCCGCGCCGACGCCACCGCGACACCGGCCGCTCCTGCCGACGCGGTGCCTCCGCCCACCGCTCCGGTCACCCAGCTGAGCGCTCCGGGCGTCGACCCGGCCGCGCACACGGTGCACGCGGCCCACGTTCCGACGCCTCCGCCCACCCCGCCGCCGTACGTACAGCAACCCGCGCACCAGACGCACCCCACGCACCCGACGGCGCCGTACTCGCCGCCGCAGACCTGGCAGCCGCACCCGCAGGCCCAGCCGTACCCGTACCCGCACGCTCGGCCCCTCCCGCCGCCCAAGAGCAATGCGGGCAAGGTCCTCGCGATCATCGCGGGGGTGCTCGTGGTGATGGTCGGCGGCTGCGTCTCGCTCCTCGGCAACATGGACGACACGAAGGACAGCTCCTCCGACAACGCCGGCACGAGCTCCACCTCCGGTACCAGCGGAAGTTCGGACTCCAACAGCTCCGAGGCGCTCCCCGACCCCAAGCCGGCCACCTACAAGGGCATCAACATCCCCGGCGGCTACTACGTGCGCTTCGCCGACTCGCCGCCCAAGCCGGTCGACGGCGATGGTCCGTACGAGGACGACGGGGACTTCTACTACTACGTGGACAGCCTCCAGATCACCGAGAAGCACGTGGGCAGCAGCAGCGACAAAATCGTCCTGCTGAACAACTCGGTGAAGGGCTCCCTCAAGACCTGCCGTGCCGAGACCCGGTACGCGGAGACCGTCACCCTCGGCCAGCTCTCCAAGGGCACCCAGATGTGCGTCCACACCGCGTCCGGCCACATCGGTCTGGTGACCTTCCAGGGCTCGGCCCCGAGCGGCGACCCCAGCGACTACGTCTCGGTGGACATCACGGTGTGGCGGAACGCGGAGGAGCCCACATCCGGCTGAGCCTCGTCGTCCCCATGGCGGAGCCCGGTCGTCCGAAGGCCGGGCTCCCCGTCATCCCGTCATCTCCCACACCAGCACCTCCGCCGGAGACCCCGCCACCGCCTCCAGGTCCTTCGCGTCGGTGATACGGGCCGCGTCGCCGGGGCCCAACTCCTCGCCGTCCAGGCGCACTTCGCCGCGTACGACATGGACGTACGCATAGGCCGCGTCCGGAATCGCCGTCCGCTCCCCCGCTGTCAGGCGGCGTACGTGGAGCATGGCGCCCGCCTCCGGGACGGCGTACGGGGTGGAGTCCGCGATGCCGTGGACGATCTCGTAGGCGGGCTCGCCGCCGGGCTCCAGCGGGGCCAGCCACATCTGGACGAAGATGAGCGGCTCCGTGCCGTCGTTGCGCTCCACGTGGCGGACGCCGCCCCCGGCGCTCAGGCGCTGCACGTCGCCGGGGCGGACCACCGACTCGTGGCCGGTGGAGTCGCGGTGGGTCAGCTCGCCCTCGACCACCCAGGTGACGATCTCGGTGTGGCTGTGCGGGTGCTCGTCGAAGCCGGCGCCGGGGGCGAGCCACTCCTCGTTGCAGGCGATCACCGCGCCGAAGCGGAGGTTGTCCGGCTCGTAGTGCGGGCCGAAGGAGAAGGCGTGGAGCGAGGAGATCCCGGTCGCCGGGTCCCCTCCGCTGTAGCGCTCGTCGGCGCGGCGGACATCCATCACAGCCCCACCGTAGCCTCGCCCCCGCACTCTCCCGGCGCTTACTCGCGACCCGCCGCCGCACACCTCCGTCCGGATAAGGCAGTCTTGTTCCGTGCCCGAACCCGAAACCAGCAACACCGCACGCCCACCGCTCGACGCCCGCGCGCATGCGGCGACCCTGAAGCGGCTGGAGAAGTCGTCCGGGAGTCTCGCCGCGCAGGCCATCGCGCGGATGGACGAGACGCTGCCGTGGTACCGGGCCATGCCCCCGGAGAACCGTTCCTGGATCGGTCTGGTCGCCCAGGCCGGAATCGCCGCCTTCACCGAGTGGTTCCGGCGTCCGGACGCTCCGCAGGCCATCTCCACCGATGTGTTCGGGACCGCGCCACGCGAACTGACCAGGGCGATCACCCTGCGTCAGACCGTCGAGATGGTGCGTACGACGATCGAGGTGATGGAGAGCGCGATCGACGAGGTCGCGGCGCCGGGCGACGAGTCCGTGCTCCGTGAGGCGCTCCTCGTCTACGCCCGCGAGATCGCCTTCGCGACCGCCCAGGTGTATGCCCAGGCGGCGGAGGCTCGGGGGGCCTGGGACGCCCGCCTCGAATCGCTCGTGGTGAACGCCGTGCTGTCCGGCGAGGCCGACGAGGGCGCCGTCAGCCGGGCCTCGGCGCTGGGCTGGAACTCACCCGAACATGTCTGCGTGGTGCTGGGTACGGCGCCCGACGGTGACAGTGAGCTGACGGTCGAGGCGATCCGGCGGGCCGCCCGGCACGCCAAGCTCCAGGTACTGACGGGGGTGCTCGGGGACCGGCTGGTCGTCATCGCCGGTGGGAGCGACAACCCGCTCGCCGTCGCCAAGTCGCTGATCGGGCCGTATGCGGCCGGGGCCGTCGTCGCGGGGCCCATCGTGCCCGACCTGCTTGCCGCGACCCGCTCCGCGCAGGCCGCCGCCGCCGGGCTGAAGGCGTGTTTCGCCTGGCAGGACGCGCCGCGGCCGGTGCTCGCGGACGATCTGCTGCCGGAGCGCTCGATCGCCGGTGACCCCGCCGCCCGCGACCAGCTGGTGGAGGAGATCTACAGACCGCTGGAGGAGGCCGGCTCCGCACTCCTGGAGACACTCGCGGTCTATCTGGAACAGGCGAGCAGTCTCGAGGGCGCGGCCCGGATGCTCTTCGTCCACCCCAACACCGTGCGCTACCGGCTCCGACGTGTGACTGACGTCACCGGTTGGTCGCCCTCGGATGTACGCTCCGCGTTCACGCTGCGCATCGCGCTGATCCTCGGGCGTTTGGCCGGAGGAGATCCACAAACCTAGGCTTTTGTCGGGGCCCTACAATTCCCCTTCGTGTTCTTCGTCCCTGTCCCCACGGGCGGTTGTGGCCGTCCACAAGAGAGAGTGTGAGAGTGCTCGTACTCGTCGCTCCCGGCCAGGGCGCCCAGACGCCTGGCTTCCTCACTCCTTGGCTCGACCTCCCCGGCGCGGCTGACCGCCTCGCCGGCTGGTCGGACGCCATCGGGCTCGACCTTGCCCACTACGGCACCCAGGCCGACGCGGACGCGATCCGCGACACGGCCGTGGCGCAGCCGCTGCTCGTCGCGGCCGGACTGTTGTCCGCGGCCGCGCTGGGCGAGGTGACCCCGGGTGCCGTCGCGGGCCACAGCGTCGGTGAGATCACCGCCGCCGCGTTCGCGGGAGTGCTGGACGACACGGCCGCGCTCCAGCTCGTACGCAAGCGGGGCCTGGCGATGGCCGAGGCCGCCGCCATCACCCGGACCGGGATGTCCGCGCTGCTGGGCGGCGACCCCGAGACGACGGTTGTGCACCTGGAGAAGCTCGGCCTGACGGCGGCGAACGTGAACGGCGCGGGCCAGATCGTGGCGGCCGGCACGCTGGAGCAGCTCGCCGAACTCGCCGAGAACAAGCCCGAGGGCGTACGTAAGGTCATCGCGCTGAAGGTCGCCGGTGCCTTCCACACGCAGCACATGGCGCCCGCCGTCGACGCGCTGGCCAAGGCCGCCGAGGAGCTGGCTCCGGCGGACCCGAAGCTCACATACGTCTCGAACAAGGACGGCAAGGCCGTGGCCACCGGCGACGAGGTCGTCGCCCGGCTGGTCGGCCAGGTCGCCCACCCGGTCCGCTGGGACCTGTGCATGGAGACCTTCAAGGAGCTCGGCGTGACCGCACTGCTTGAGGTATGCCCCGGCGGCACCCTGACCGGCCTGGCCAAGCGCGCCCTGCCCGGTGTGAAGACGCTGGCGCTGAAGACCCCCGACGACCTCGACGCGGCTCGCGAGCTCATCGCCGAGCACAGTGCCTGACAAGGAGCTTGAGAGCATGTCGAAGATCAAGCCCAGCAAGGGCGCCCCGTACGCGCGCATCCTCGGCGTGGGCGGCTACCGCCCCGTCCGGGTCGTGCCCAACGAGGTGATCCTCGAGACGATCGACTCGTCCGACGAGTGGATCCGTTCGCGCTCCGGCATCGAGACCCGGCACTGGGCGAACGACGAGGAGACCGTCGCCGCGATGTCCATCGAGGCGTCCGGCAAGGCGATCGCCGACGCCGGGATCAGCGTCGAGCAGATCGGCGCGGTCGTCGTCTCCACCGTGTCGCACTTCAGCCAGACCCCCGCCGTCGCCACCGAGATCGCCGACAAACTCGGCACGAACAAGGCCGCCGCCTTCGACATCTCGGCCGGCTGCGCGGGCTTCGGCTATGGCCTGACCCTCGCCAAGGGCATCGTCGTCGAGGGCTCCGCGGAGTACGTCCTTGTCATCGGAGTCGAGCGTCTCTCCGACCTCACCGACCTGGAGGACCGCGCGACGGCCTTCCTGTTCGGTGACGGCGCGGGAGCGATCGTCGTGGGTCCCTCCGACGAGCCGCACATCGGCCCGACGATCTGGGGCAGCGAAGGCGACAAGGCCGGCACGATCAAGCAGACCGTGCCGTGGGACGAGTTGTTCCGCGGCGGCGACGGGGCCAAGCTGCCGCTCGACTCCAAGGGCGAGGTCAAGTTCCCCGCCATCACGCAGGAGGGCCAGGCGGTGTTCCGCTGGGCCGTGTTCGAGATGGCGAAGGTCGCTCAACAGGCGCTGGACGCGGCCGGGATCACCTCGGCCGACCTGGACGTCTTCATTCCCCACCAGGCCAACGAGCGGATCATCGACTCGATGGTGAAGACACTGAAACTGCCGGAGCACGTCACGGTCGCCCGCGACGTACGCACCACCGGCAACACGTCGGCCGCCTCGATTCCGCTCGCGATGGAGCGGCTTCTGGCGACCGGCGAGGCGAAGAGCGGCGACATCGCGCTCGTCATCGGCTTCGGGGCGGGTCTCGTGTACGCCGCCACGGTCGTTACCCTCCCCTAGGCACACCGTCCGGATCTCTCCGGCCGGAGTACCGCCACACCCTCTGGATACATACCGAAGGAGCGCCTGACATGGCCGCCACTCAGGAAGAGATCGTCGAAGGTCTCGCCGAGATCGTTAACGAGATCGCCGGGATCCCCACCGAGGACGTCCAGCTGGACAAGTCCTTCACCGACGACCTGGACGTCGACTCGCTGTCCATGGTCGAGGTCGTCGTCGCCGCCGAAGAGCGCTTCGACGTCAAGATCCCGGACGACGACGTCAAGAACCTCAAGACCGTCGGCGACGCGACGAACTACATCCTCAAGAACCAGGGCTGATCCTCCCGATCAACTTGGGCTGACTGCCCGATCCCTGGGCTGACTGCCCCGCCACCCGGCGGTGGCGCCGCTGAATCCTCGTATCCGTTGGAGAAAGAATTCCCGTGAGCCCGACCAATCGCACCGTGGTCGTCACCGGTATCGGCGCAACCACACCGCTGGGTGGCGACGCAGCCTCAACCTGGGAGGGCCTGGTCGCCGGACGTTCCGGTGTCCGCGCCCTGGAGCAGGACTGGGCCGCCGAGCAGGCGGTCCGTATCGCGGCGCAGATCGCCGTGGAACCGAGCGAGGTCATCCCGCGCCCGCAGGCCCGCCGTCTGGACCGCTCGGCGCAGTTCGCGCTGATCGCGGCCAAGGAGGCGTGGGCCGACGCCGGTTTCACCGACAAGGCGGGCGAGGACAAGAACGTCGACCCCGACCGGCTCGGCGCGGTCATCGCCTCCGGCATCGGCGGCGTCACCACCCTCCTCGACCAGTACGACGTGCTGAAGGAGAAGGGCGTACGCCGCGTCTCCCCGCACACCGTCCCGATGCTGATGCCGAACGGTCCGTCCGCCAACGTGGGCCTCGCTGTCGGCGCCCGCGCCGGTGTGCACACCCCGGTCTCCGCCTGCGCGTCAGGCGCCGAGGCCATCGGCTACGCGATCGAGATGATCCGTACCGGCCGCGCCGACGTCGTCGTCGCCGGTGGTACGGAGGCGGCCATCCACCCGCTGCCCATCGCCGCGTTCGGCAACATGATGGCGATGTCCAAGAACAACGACGACCCGCAGGGCGCCTCGCGCCCCTACGACGTCGCGCGCGACGGCTTCGTCCTCGGTGAGGGCGCGGGCGTCCTGGTCCTGGAATCGGCCGAGCACGCCGCCAAGCGCGGTGTCCGCGTCTACGCGGAGGCGGTCGGCCAGGGCATCTCCTCCGACGGCCACGACATCGTGCAGCCGGAGCCCGAGGGCCGCGGCATCGCGCACGCACTGCAGAACCTGCTCGACAGCACCGACCTGGACCCGGCCGAGATCGTGCATGTGAACGCGCACGCCACCTCGACGCCGGCCGGCGATGTCGCCGAGCTGAAGGCGCTGCGCAAGGTCTTCGGCAACGACGCCGACCACATGGCGGTCTCCGGCACCAAGTCGATGACCGGTCACCTCCTCGGTGGCGCGGGCGGCGTGGAGTCGGTCGCCTCGGTGCTCGCCCTGTACCACCGGGTGGCTCCGCCGACCATCAACGTCGACAACCTCGACCCCGAGGCCGCGGCCAACGCCGATGTCGTGCGGGGGGAGGCGCGGAAGCTGCCCGTCGAGGGGCGGATCGCCGCGCTGAACGACTCGTTCGGGTTCGGTGGGCACAACGTGGTGCTCGCCTTCCGAACGGTCTGAGCTGTTCTGACCTGAACGGCGTGTGGCCCGAACCCCTCGGAGGGGTTCGGGCCACATGTCGTTTCGTCGGCTGCCGGCCGGTGGGGGCTGGTCGCGCAGTTCCCCGCGCCCCTGACGGGGCGCTCCAGCACAGGGCGCTTATTGGCTCAGACGACCTGGTGGAGCCAGCGCACCGGGGCGCCCTCGCCCGCGTACCGGAAAGGTTCCAGCTCGTCGTCCCAGGGCTTGCCGAGCAGCTTGGCGAGTTCGGCTTCCAGGTCGGTCTCGCCCCGCTGGGAGCGCAGGAGCGCGGCGCGCAGGCGGTCCTCGGGGATCAGGATGTCGCCGTGGATTCCGGTGACGGCGTGGTAGATGCCCAGTTCGGGGGTGCAGCTGTAGCGCTCGCCCTCAGCCGTCGGGCACGGCTCGGCGGTGACCTCGAAGCGCAGCATCTGCCAGCCGCGCAGCGCGGAGGCGAGCTTGGAGGCGGCGGAGACCTCGCCCTTCCAGGAGAACTCTGATCTCCAGGTGCCCGGCGAGGCGGGCTGCCGGATCCAGTCGAGGTTGACGCGCGTGCCGAGCACTCCGGCGACGGCCCACTCGACGTGCGGGCACAGCGCGCGGGGCGCGGAGTGCACGTAGAGAACTCCACGTGTCGTCACTGGGGCCTCCGGACAGAGCGACGCATCTTGTAACTTAGCGGGACGGCAGTGGCGGGGCGGCCACGTGGCGAGGCTACCGTGCGGCGGCGCAAGGAGTGTGACGTACCGTCGGTCCCAGCGCGCAGAAACATTGAGGTTTCACCCAAGGGGACGCGGTGTTGACCGACCGTGTCCGTCGGGGTAGCGACCGACCCTGCACAACGAACGAGGGGACCAGTGGATGCGAAACCGTAGCCACCGTTCGCGGGCCGTCCTCGCCGTCGTGGCGGCGGCCCTGCTGGGCATTGCCGGTTGCGACGCCACCGGTGGCAACTCCTCGGCGCCGGAAGGCACCACGGCCAATGGACGGCCGTCCCCGAAGCCCACGCCCGCCTGGGACCGCAGCCCTGAGTCCGTGGCCGCGATCGGCGACTCCATCACGCGCGGCTTCGACGCGTGCACCGTGCTGTCGGACTGCCCCGAGGCGTCCTGGGCGACCGGCAGCGACAAGGAGGTCAACAGTCTCGCCGTACGGCTGCTGGGGACGGCCGGGGCGGCGGAGCACAGTTGGAACTACGCGGTGACCGGGGCGCGGATGGCGGATCTGCCCGGGCAGATGGCGCAGGCCGTCACGGAGAAGCCGGAGCTGGTGGCGGTGATGGCGGGCGCCAACGACGCCTGCCGCGCGTCCGTCTCGGCGATGACGTCCGTCGCCGAGTTCCAGGCCGACTTCGAGGACGCGCTCGGCACGCTGCGCGCCACGCTGCCCAAGACCCAGGTGTACGTGTCGAGCGTGCCGGACCTGAAGCGGCTCTGGTCCGAGGGCCGCAGCAACCCGGTCGGCAAGCAGATCTGGAAGCTGGGCATCTGCCCCTCGATGCTGGAGGACGCGGACTCCCTCACCGCGGCGGCGACGCTGCGGCGCGACACGGTGCAGGACCGGGTGGAGGCGTACAACGAGGTCCTGAAGGAGGTCTGCGCCAAGGACAAGTACTGCCGCTTCGACGGCGGCGCGGTCTTCGACTACCGATTCGGGACCGATCAGCTGAGCCACTGGGACTGGTTCCACCCGAGCAAGAACGGGCAGGCGCAGCTCGCGGAGATGGCCTATCGCGTGGTGACGGCGAAGAAGCCGGTGGCGTAGGAGCTCGATCGGGACGGTGGCTCAGGCGGCCGATCGGGATGCTGGCCCAGGCGGTCGATCCGGACGGTGGCGCAGGCGCTCGATCGGGAACGGCGGCCCAGGCAGTCAACCGTGACCGTGGCCCAGGCGGTCGACCGTGACCGGTGGCGTAGCCATTCGATTCTGACCGGGTGGCCTAGGCTTTCGATCATGCGCGACGAACTCTTCGGCACCCTTCCTGACGGCGCCCCGGTCCACCGCTGGACGCTGGAGCGTTCCGGTGTGCGGGTGCGGGTCCTGACGTACGGCGGGATCGTGCAGTCGGTCGAGGTGCCGGACGGGGACCGGCAGGCCGTGGACGTGGTGCTGGGCTTTCCGGACCTGGCGGGGTATCTCGCGCATCCGGAGCCGTACTTCGGGGCGCTGGTCGGGCGGTACGCGAACCGGATCGCGGGCGGCCGCTTCCCGCTCGACGGTCTGACCTATCACCTGGCCCAGAACAACGGCACCAACTCCCTGCACGGCGGCGAGCGCGGCTTCGACAAGCGCGTGTGGGACTCGGAGGCCGTCGAACACGGGGTCCGGCTGTCTCGGGTCGCTCCGCACGGCGAGGAGGGCTTCCCGGGGCGCCTGGAGGTCTCGGCGACGTACACGCTGGACGAGCGTGGCGCGCTGCGGATCGCGTACGAGGCGGTCACGGACGCGCCGACCGTGGTGAACCTGACGAACCACACGTACTGGAACCTGAGCGGCAGCGGCTCGGGGAGCGCGACCGGACACGAACTCCGCATCGCCGCCTCGCGGTTGACGCCGGTGGACGGGGACCTCATCCCGACCGGGGAGTTCCTGGACGTGGCGGGCACCCGCTTCGACTTCCGGGAGGCGCGGAAGGCGGGCGCGGGTTACGACCACAACTTCGTGCTCGACAAGGGACTGACCGAGGCTCCCATCGAGGTCGCCGAGCTGTACGACCCGGCCTCCGGGCGCGTACTGACCGTGGCGACCACCGAGCCCGGCCTCCAGTTCTACGCCGCCGACCACCTCGACGGCTCGGGGTCCTTCGCGCCCGGCGACGGCATCGCGCTGGAGACGCAGCACTTCCCCGACTCGCCGAACCGGCCCGACTTCCCGAGCACCGAGCTGCGGCCGGGCGGGGTGTACAGGTCGGAGACCGTGTATCGCGTCGCGGTGCGGGACTAGGAGACTCTGAGCTCTTTGTTCTTCCCGAGCCCCGGCCCGGTCTGTCAGGTTCCGGACCGGGACTGTTCAGGAGGGCGGCTCGTCCTGGGTCAGACGGTAATGCGCGACGCGACGCGACGGTCCGCGATCGAGCGTCCTGCCTGGATCTCGTACGAACCCTTCACAAACACCCACGAGTTCGCCGTCTCGTCCCAGATCTCGAAGGCGCGGCGCGGGATGTCGACGACGGCCTCGACGCTCTCGCCTGGTCCGGCCTCCACCCCCGCGAAGCCGGCGAGCCAGCGGGCCGGGCGGTCGGTGTCCTGCTCGGTGTCCTGTTCATTGGGCGCCAGATAGACCTGGACGACCTCATGTCCGGCGCGCTCGCCGGTGTTGCGGACGCGGATCGTGGCGGTCGTGCCGTCGATGCCGACGTCGATCGACTCGTACGTCCAGTGGGTGTAGCCGAGGCCGTGTCCGAAGGCGTACGAGGGGGTGGCGCCGGCCTTGTCCCAGGCGCGGTAGCCGATGAACACGCCTTCGGTGTACGGGAGTTCGCCGTCGGTGGGGGTTACCCGGGTGACCGGGGTGTCGCTCAGTGAGCCCCAGGTGGTCGGCAGGCGGCCGCCCGGCTCGTGGGCGCCGGTGAGGACGTCGGCGAGGGCGGCGCCGCCCTCCTGGCCGGGGAACCAGCTCAGCAGGACGGCCGCGACCTCGTCGCGCCACGGAAGCTCCACCGGGGAGCCGGAGTTGACGATCACGACGGTGTTCGGGTTGGCGGCGGCGACGGCGTAAACCAGATCGTCCTGCCGGCCAGGGAGTTGGAGATCCCTGCGGTCGAAACCCTCGGACTCGACGCGGTCGGTGGTGGCGACCACGACGACGGCGGTGTCGGCGGCGCGGGCCGACTCGACCGCCTCGGCGATCAGTTCGTCGGCGTCGCGCCGCGGCTCCTGGTGGGCGAGCGTGAAGGCGATCACCTTCAGCGGGATGCGCTCGGGGAGGGCGACGACGTGGGTGAGGGATACGTTCACCGGTTCACCCGCGGTCAGTTCGACCTGGGCGCGGGGCATCGGAGCACCGAAGAAGGTCACGAACGGGTCGTCCTTCTCGGCGCGCTGGACGCCGTCGAAGTACGTCGTGCCGTCGATCGTGAGGGTGAAGGCGCCGAGCCCCTTGATGCCGAAGGTGTGCGTGCCGCTGTCGCGCGGGGTGAAGGTGCCCGTCAGCTCGACGGTGTGGAGGGCGGCGTGGGTGACGCCGGCCGGAAGGTCGTTGCCCATCCACTGGATCTGGCCGCTGGGCGCCGAGCCGCTGCCGATGACCTCGCCGGCCGCGTCGCGACAGACGGCGCGCAGCTCGAATCCCTTGTCGGCGGCGGCGAGTTCCTCGTTCGGGTCGGCTCCGACGGCGTACGTCAGGCTGCCCTCGGGGAGGGCGGCGGTGAGGCCGTCGAGAGGCGAGACGACATGGGAGGGAAAGACGGTGGCGGAGCCGCCGCCGAGAACGCGTGCGTCGCGGGCGGCGGCGCCGATGAGCGCGACGGTGCCGGGCCTGAGTGGGAGGGCTTGGCGTTCGTTGCGTACGTCGTCGCGTACTTCGTTGCGTACTTCGTTGCGTACGAGAACGAAGGAGCGGCGGGCGATCTCGCGGGCCAGGTCTTCGCCGTCGATGGTGGCGGGCGGCTCGGTCACGACCGGTTCGGCGCCGTCCAGGATGCCCACGCGGGCGGCAAGGCGCAGGACGTTGCGTACGGCCTCGTCGACCGTCGACTCCTCGACGCGGCCGTCCCGTACGGCCCGCGCGAGCGGCTCGCCGTACACGGTGCTCGGGCCGGGCATGGCGACGTCGAGGCCGCCCTCGATGTCGGCGGTCGTGGAGCGGGCGGCCATCCAGTCGGAGACGTTGATGCCGTCGAAGCCCCACTCGCCACGCAGGATCTCGTTCACGAGGTGGCGGTGCTCGGTCATGGTCGTGCCGTTGACCGAGTTGTAGGCGGTCATGATGCCCCAGGGACGGGCGTTCTCGACGATGGCCTCGAAGGGGGCCAAGTAGAGCTCGCGCAGGGCGCGTTGGGAGACCAAGTTGTTCACCGTGAAGCGGTCGGTCTCGGCGTCGTTGGCGACGAAGTGCTTGACCGTGGTGCCGACGCCGCCGGACTGGACGCCGTTCACGTAGCCCGAGCCGATCTGTCCGGTCAGGTACGGGTCCTCGCTGTACGCCTCGAAGTGGCGGCCGCCGAGCGGGGAGCGGTGCAGGTTGACCGTGGGCGCGAGCAGGACGTGGACGTGTTTGCGGCGGGCCTCCTGGGCGAGGAGCGCGCCGGCGCGGCGAGCGAGGGCCGGGTCCCAGGTGGCGGCGAGCGCGGTCGGGGACGGGAGGGCGACAGAGGGGTCGTCGGCGGTCCAGCGGACGCCTCGTACGCCGATCGGGCCGTCGGACATGACCAGGGACTTCAGCCCGATCTCCGGGAGCGCGGGCAGCGACCACATGTCCTGCCCGGACAGCAGCCTCGCCTTCGCGTCGAGGTCGAGCCTGCCGAGCGCGGCCTCGACGATCGCCTCGCGGGCCTGGTCCAGCGGGCTCTGCTCGGTCTCCGGCACGGCGACACCTCCACGTTGAAGTCCTGGTTGAAGTCCTGGTTGAAGTCCTGGTTGAAGTCCTGGTTGAGGTCCTGGTTGAAGTGCTCGTAGAAGTCCTTGGACATCCCCCTCTCCATCCTGCCCCGGCCGTCCGCGCACCGGGATCAACTTGCGATGGCGTACGCCCCACCCGTCACGGGATACTTTCGCCGTCCGGCAGCACCCCACAGCGGCGGAAGGCCAGAACTCCCTTGAATCACATACGTACTCGGATCGGCGTACTCGGACTGACCCTGGTGGCGGGGCTGGCGGCGGCGCCCACCTCGTCCGCCGCCCCGTCGGCCGCCGAGACCCCCACCGTGGAGGAGCTGCGGCTCGACAAGGCCGCACCCCAGGAGATCCTGCGGCGTTCCGGATTCGACACCGTGGCACCGGAGTTCGCTCGGACGCTGGAGAGGGCCGATTCGTACGCGCAGGCCGAGCGTGCCGCCGTACAGCAGGGTGCGCGGCTGTGGCAGCGGGCCGTGGACCGGGCGCAGGGCCGGGGTCCGGCGGGCGGGGACCTGAGCCGGGACGACGACCGGCCGCTGTACTGGGCGCGGCTCGGCATGACGCGTGAAGTGCGCGAGTGGGAGCCGGAGTTCGGACTCACGGATGCCCAACGGGACAAGCTGCTGGCCAAGTTGGAGGTGTCCTCGCGCGGTCAGGACGCCATTCGCTATCCCCGGGCCAAGGGCGTGAAGCGGATCCTGGTCACCGGATTCGACCCGTTCACGCTGGACCGTGACATCCGGATCTCCAATCCGTCCGGGGCCAGCGCGCTCGCCCTGGACGGTACGACGATCCAGACCGCGGACGGTCCGGCGCGCGTCGAGACCGCCATGTTCCCGGTCCGCTGGGAGGACTTCAGCGACGGCATGGTCGAGCGGGCGCTGCGGTCGTCCTTGCCCCAGGTGGACCTGTTCACCACCGTCAGCCAGGGCCGCGTGGGCCGGTTCGACGTGGAGCGGACCAACGGGGCCTGGCGTGGCGGCTTCGGGGACAACCTGAACACCGGGGTCCCCGAGACCGTCCCGGTCACCGACCCGGCGTCGCAGCCGCAGTGGACGTCAACGACCCTTCCGTACGCGGAGATCGTCGCCGCGAACACGGGCCGCTTCCCGGTGTACGACAACACGTCGGTGACCGAGATCCCGGCGGGCGGCACCACCGCGGTCGTACGTCCCGCGGGCCCGACCTCGGGTTCTACGGCCCGTGCCGGGGGCGGCGGGGACTACCTCTCCAACGAGATCGCCTACCGCGCGACGCTGCTGCGCGACCGGCTCGGCCTGCACGACAGTCTGCCCGGCGGGCATGTGCACACGCCCGTGCTGCAGTTCGGCGCGGGGAACACGGACCCGGCGACGGGGGTGGTCACCGACCCCGAGTTCGTACAGAACCGGCTGGACATCATCGCTCAGGTGCGGGCGATTCTGACGGTGGCGGTGGACGCGGGGTCCTGACCACGGTGGTGGTCGCCGGCTCGCTCGCGACTGAGGTGGTGGACGCCGGCTGGTGACTGAGGCGGTGGACGCCGTTTCTGGCTGAGGCGGTGGACGCCGGTCAGCTCGTGGAGGCCCGCTCCTGATTGTCCGAGCCGTTCCTGTCCCGGTCGCCGTTCGTCGTCGCCGTCTCCTCGCCCAGCAGGTCGCGGGCCATCAGTGTGGCGCCCGCGACCGCGCCGGGCATCAGGAAGACGGCGACGAACGGGACCAGGAAGGAGACGGCCAGGGGGGTGCCGAAGCCCCAGATCAGGGTCTTGCGTGAGCGGAGGAGGGTGAGGCGGTGGCGAAGGTCGACGCGACGGCGTTGCATCGCCACCGCGGTCAGCTCCTCCGTGAGGAAGAACCCCGTGACGAAGAATCCGATCACCGGAACGGCCGTCTGTCCGACGAACGGGATGAACCCGAGGGCGAAGAGCAGGACGCCCCAGAGGGCCGCCCGCACGACGATACGGAGACTGTCGCGGGCCGAGATCCACAGCTCCCGCCACAGCGGCAGGCCCGACTCGGGGGCCGTGCCGTCCTTGGAGACGTCCCGGTCGACCTTCTCCGAGAGGTTCTCGTAGAAGGGCTGGCCGATGAGGAGGGTGACCGCGGTGAAGGTGACCACGGAGAGGAGGAGGGCGAGGGCGAACAGCACGACAGTGAGGAGGCCACGGAAGAGGCCCTGCCAGGGGCTGCTCCAGTCATCCGCGAACGGAGTGGCCCAGCCGATGAAGTCGTCGCCGTATATCGCCAGCGCAACGAGTGCCGCCGCGTACAGCACGAGGGTGATCAGCCCCGGGAGCAGTCCGAACCCGTACTGCTTCCCGTGCCTCCCCACCCATCGCTGGCCCTGCACCAAGTAGTTGAAGCCCACCCCGAAGTCACGCATGGGGGAACTTTAGCCTCGATCCTTGCTGAGGATCCGTCAGCTTGTCGGCGCCCCGGACTGTGTCAGTGACCTGAGCGAGAGTCTCAGCCATGTCAGCCTCCGAGTGTGCCGAAGAAGGCGCGGACGTCGGTGATGAATGCCTTGGGCTGCTCCAGTGCGAGGAAGTTGCCGCCGTGCTCCAACTCGGTCCAGTGGGTGATGTTGTGGTCCCGCTCGGCGAAGCGGCGGATGGTGATGTCGGTGTTCCGGGCGACGGCCACGCCGGTCGGGACGGTGCCGCGCGGCTTCGGGGCCCAGGCGCTCGCGTCGTGGCCCGCCTCGTAGTAGAGGTTCGCCGAGGAACCCGCCGTGCCGCTGAACCAGTAGACGCTGATGTTGGTCAGCAGGCGGTCGCGGCCCACGGCGTCGTCGGGGAGTTCGGCGGCGGGGTCCGTCCACTCCTTGAACTTCTCGGCGATCCAGGCAAGTTGGCCGACCGGCGAGTCATGCAGTCCATAGGCGAGGGTCTGCAGGCGGGTGGACTGGATGGCGTTGAAGCCCATCTTGTCCTGCTGGAAGTCCTCCAGTCGGGCCAGCCGCTCCTGCTCGGGCCCAGTCAGCCCGTCGAGTTCGGCGGGGTCACCGGAAGGGAAGGTGAGCAGGCCGTTGACGTGAACGCCGATGACCTGATCGGGTGCCTGGCGCCCCATCTCGGCGGCGATCCAGGCGCCACCGCCAGTTCCCTGAACGCCGTAGGCGCCGTAGCCGAGCCGACCCATCAACTCGACGAATGCGCCTGCGATGCGGCCGGTGTTCCAGCCGGCCTCGCCGAGCGGACCGGAGAAGCCGGTACCGGGCGTCGAGGTCACGATGACGTGGAAGTCCTCCGTCAGCGGTCGGACGACCTCGACGAACTGAACGAACGAGCAGGGCCAGTCATGCAGCAGAAGCAGCGGGACGGCCGCCGGGTTCTGCGAACGGACATGCAGGAAGTGGATGTTCTGGCCATCGATCTCGGTGGTGAACTGGGGGAACTCATTGAGCTCCGCCTCCGCCTTGCGCCAGTCGAAACCGTCGGCCCAGTACGCGGCCAGGGCCTTGAGGTAGTCGGTGGGCACGCCCCGGCTCCAGCCGGCGCCGGGGATCTCGCTGCCCCAGCGGGTACGTGCCAGCCGCTCGCGCAGGTCGTCCAGTTCCTCCTGCGGAACGTCGATGCGGTACGGGTGGATCCGGGCGTCGGTGTTGCTGCTGGTCACCATGGGTAAAACGGTATTCTCGATATAGGCACGTTACGTTCCTAATCACATCACAGGCTGGGCTCCATGCTTGATACCTCCGCGCGTTTGCTGCGCCTGCTCTCCCTGTTGCAGACCCCGCGAGCCTGGCCGGGATCCGAACTGGCCGAGCGCCTGGGGGTGAGCGGCCGTACCGTCCGCAACGACATCGACCGACTGCGCGAGCTCGGCTATCCCGTGGACGCCACGCGCGGAGCCGCCGGCGGCTACCGGCTGGGGGCCGGGGCGGCGATGCCCCCGCTGCTTCTCGATGACGAGGAGGCCGTAGCGGTGACGATCGCCCTGCGCACCTCGGTGCAAGGTGCCGTCCCCGGCACCGAGGAGACCTCATTGCAGGCGCTGGCCAAGCTGGAGCAGGTACTTCCCTCGCGGCTGCGCAGACGGGTGCGGACACTCCAGGCTTACACCGTGGCCGTACCGGCCGATCGTCCGGCCGCCGCCGTCTCCGCGGATGTGCTGACCACCCTGGTATCCGCCTGCCGCGACCGGGAGCGACTTCGCTTCGACTACCTGGACCACTCCGGCTCGTCCACCCGCCGTCTGGTGGAGCCGTATCGGGCGGTGAACTGGGGACAGCGCTGGTATCTGGTGGCGTGGGACGTCGAGCGCGTGGACTGGCGGACCTTCAGGATCGACCGGATCCAGCCCCGCACCCCGACCGGACCACGCTTCGCCCCGCGCGAACTGCCCGGCGGCGCCGCGGAGTATGTCTCCCGAGGGGTCTCGAGCGCGGCCTGGCGCTACCACGCGCGGGTGACCGTCCACGCCCCCGCGACGACGGTGGTCGAGCAGATCAACCCGGCGGTCGGCACGGTCGAGGCAATTGACGCCGACAGCTGCGTCCTGATCACCGGTGCTGACACCGTGCAGGCCCTCGCTGTCCACCTGGGCATGCTCGACGTCGACTTCGACGTGACCGAGCCCGTGGAACTGATCGCCCACCTCCGTCGACTCGCGGAACGCTACGCCCGCTCCACACCGCCTACCCGATAAGACGAAAAGACCTATCCGATCGACCGCCTTGCCGTACTTCGTACGCGGGTCAATCACACGGTGGAGCAACCGAGTTGCACCGGTCCTGCCAGGGATCGGGGTCCTGTCGTCGAACGGGTGGTTTCCGCCTCGGCCGGTTGTGGCGTGCCCTCCGAAGGTATTCCCCGATGGTTCCATTCGTCCGGAATCGATATCCGAGGCGAGAGACGGGAACGTGATCGTGGGATCGGAATCCCTGTTGAACCTCTCCCGTCTCCAGTTCGCGATGACGGCGCTCTTCCACGTCACCCTCCCCACGCTCACCGTCGGCACCAGCCTGTTCGTGGCGTTCCTGTACGCGGCTTGGCTGCGTACCCGCAACCCGGCCTGGCTGGCTCTGTTCCGGTTCTGGCGGCGGATTTTCGCGGTGACGTTCGGGCTTGGCGTGGTCACCGGCATCGTGCTCACCTTCGAGCTGGGGCTGAACTGGGGCCGGTACGCGCATGACGTGGGCCCGGTGGTCGGGCCGCTCCTCGGTATGGAGGTGGTCAGCGCCTTCTGCTTGGAGGCCGCCTTCTTCGGGGTCATGGTCTACGGCGAGAACCGGGTGAGCGAGCGGGTCATGATGTTCTCGGTGGCGATGGTCTCGCTGGGCACGCTGTCCTCGACGACCTGGATCATCATGGCCAACACGTGGATGCAGGCGCCGACCGGGTACCGGCGGATGTCCAACGGCCAGTTCCGGGTCTCCGACTGGGGCGAGGTGATCCTCAACCCGCTGTTCGGCTGGCGCGTCACGCACATGTTCCTGGGCGCGCTGCTGGGAGCCTCACTGCTGGTCGCCGGGATCGGGGCGTCGTATCTGCGGCGGGGTGTCCACCGGGACGCGGGCGCGCGCATGGTCTCGATGGCGGTGGCCACGCTGCTCCTCGTACTCCCGGTGCAGATCGCTGTCGGAGACACCTTGGGCGGGCGGCTCCTTCCGTACCAGCCGGCCAAGCTGCTGGCCACCGAAGGGCATTGGCAGGCCACGAGCCAGTACAACCTGTTCATCGTCCCGGACGAGAAGGCCCACAAGAACACCGTGCAGGTGTCGGTGCCCTTCATCACGCCGCTCGTCATCGGCAAGGACTGGTCGATGAAGTTCAAAGAGCCGCCGGTGACCACGATCCCCGCCGCCGACCGCCCGGCGCTCCTGTGGCCGTTCTACGGGTTCCGGATCATGTTCTTCATCGCGTGGGGTCTGCTGGCCACCGCCCTCGTCGGCGTCGTGCTGCGGCTGCGCGGCCGGCTGTACGTCTCCCGGCGTTTCCTCAGACTGCTGACGTGGCTCACGCCGTTCGGGGTGTTCGCCGTCTGGGGCGGATGGGTGACCGCCGAGGGCGGCCGACAGCCGTGGGTGGTCTACAACCAGCTGCGCACCGCGGATGCCGTCTCCTCGCTGGCCACGTGGTCGGTCGCCGTCTCGATCGCCGTACTGGCCGTGGTCTACGCGACGCTGGCAACCGTGTGGATCAGGACCGTACGCCGTTACATCCACGAGGGCCCGCCCCGGCCCGAGCCTGTACGGGCGGAGGCATCGTCATGACCGCGGAGCTGATCTGGTACGCCGTCATCCTCGCGGCCCTGGCCGTCTACGTGGTGTTGGACGGTTACGACCTCGGCATCGGGGTGCTGACCTTCGCCGAGCGGGACCCGGCGCGCCGCCGTCGCATGATCGACCTGGTGGCGACCATGTGGGACGGCAACGAGACCTGGCTGCTGGTCTCCGTGGTCGGGGTGTGGGCGGGCTTTCCGCTGGTGTTGGCCTCGGCCCTGCCGCACCTGTACCTCGGGGTCATCGCCATGCTCGTGCTGCTGGCGGTGCGCGGGTTCTCCTTCGAGATGCAGGCCTCCTCCCCCGCGTACGACCCGCTGTGGGGCACGCTGTTCGGCATCGCGTCCGGGCTCGTCGCGTTCATCCAGGGCACGATGGCCGGGGCGCTGCTCAAGGGCGTGACACCCATCGGGCAGCTGACCGGGAGCATCAGCCCCCTGGGATTCCTGGACGGCTTCACCATCTGCTCCGGGCTCGCCGTGGTCGCCCTGTACTCGCTGGCCGGATCGGCATGGCTGGCTCACAAGACCGATGGGGAGTTGGGAGTCTCGGCCAGGCGGACCGGGCAATTCCTCGTGCCGGTCACGGCGGCACTTCTCGTCCTGGCGGGTGTTCTCTACTTCACCCTGGACCAGCACCTGGCATCGGCCCACCATCCGGCGACGGTGGTCGCCCTGGTGCTGGCCGTCGTGGCGTGTCTGCTGGCGGCCGGGGCGTTCTTCGCCTTCCGACGGCCGGGACGGGACTGGCTGCCCTTCGTCTGCGTCGCCTTGGCGACCGTGTGCGGGACGGCGGCCGTCCCGCTTGGGCTGTATCCGATCGTGCTGCCCGACGGAATGACGCTGAAGGAGGCGTCAGCACCGAGCAGCACACTGCATTTCGTACTCGGCTGGATGTTCGGGTTCCTGGTCCTGTTCGCCGCGTACACCGTGTGGGCATACCGGATCTTCCGCGGCAAGTTCGCGGGATACGACACGGAGAAGGCCATCCCGCCCGGGTCGGTCGCCATGGGCGGCGGGCACTTGCGCACGGTGACGCCACCGTTGCCCTGGCCCGCCCGGATCGTCGCCGTGGTGCTGGTGGTGGCATTGTGGGTCGGCGCCCTGCTGATCGCTCAGATGACTTTCACGGCCTACTCGACATGGGGCAACTGGGTCGCCGTGTTCGCGCTCGCGGTCGTGATGCTCGCGGCGTGGGTTCTCGCCGGGAGGCGAGAGCCGCGGCCGGACGCGGCCGATCCCGCCACGGCACCGGAATAGTGCGAGGCCTACTCGCCGAACTGGCGAAACCGGTGTCGGGGGCCATGCGACGCGCCGCCGCCGCGAGGACGGTGGCGCTGCTCGCTTCACTGGGACAGGCATACGGGATCGCGTCCGTGGTGCACGCGGTCTCCGTCCGAGAGAGCGGTGGCGCGGCCGAGCTGGGATGGTTCGCGGCGTCCACGGTGGTCCGGGCGGTCGCGGTACGGGCGGCCGCGCTGGCCGGGACACGGGCCGCGTCGGAAGGTGAACTCGCACTGCGGCGGCGGTTGGTGCGATCGGTGGTCGCTGATCCACGTGGGCGGTGGGCGAAGGCCGCCGAGGCGCGTGGGCGGTGGGCCAAGGAGGTCGAGGCGCGTGGGCCACGGACCAAAGCCGCCGAGTCCCCTGGGTCGTGGGCCAAGACCGGCGAGCCCCGTGAGCCGTGGACCACGGGAGCCGAGCCCCCTGGGCCGTGGACCACGGGAGCCGAGCCCCCTGGGCCGTGGACCACGGGAGCCGAGCCCCCTGGGCCGTGGACCACGGGAGCCGAGCCCGAGGATCCGGCGGTGCACGGCTCAGCTTCCGCAGTGCTCGGCGGTGTCCCGGCGGCCGGGGAGGCGACGGTCGTCGTCCTCGACCATCCCGCGAAGCTCGGCCCCTACCTGGCCGAATATCTGCCCGCGCGGATGGCGCTCGGCATCGGGCCGCTTCTCGTCCTGGCCGTCGTCGCGTGGATCAGCCTGCCGGTGGCGCTGCTCCTGGCCGTCGCCGTTCCGATCGTCATCGTCAACCTGATCGTCGTCGGACACGGCGCTGCCGAGGTGAGCCGCCGTCATCTCGCACGCCGCGAACGGCTCTCCGGCTACTTCCTGGACCGGATCCAGGGACTCGGCGTGCTGCGGTATCTGGGAGCGTCGGAACGCGAAGCGGACGAGGTCGCCCGGGTCGGCGACGAGCTCGTCGACGACAGTCTCTCGGTGCTGCGCATCGGCTTCCTCTCGACGGCGGTGGTCGAGCTGGTCGTGACGATGGCGGTCGCCGTCGCGGCCACGTACATCGGCCTGACCCTGCTCGGCTACGTCGACATCCCCTGGCTTCCGCACCAAATGCCGTTGCGCACCGGTCTTTTCCTCCTGCTCGCGGTTCCGGTGTACTTCCAGCCGTTGCGCGCGTACGCGTCCGCCTATCACGCGCGTGCGGACGCCGACGCGATGGCATCCGAGGTCGAGGCGTTCCTGGACGGTCCCGACGCGCCGGAGCTGTTCGTACCACCGTCCGCCCCGGACGTCGTCGTCAGCGCCGTGACCGTCGCCTTCGACGGCGAGCCGGCGCTGCGGGATGTCGACATGACAGCGGCGGCAGGCTCGTTCATCGCGGTGACCGGTGCGAGCGGGGCGGGGAAGACCACTTTGCTGCGTACCATCGGCGGCTACCTCCGCTGCGACACGGGTTCGGTGGGTATCGACGGCGAAACCGGATGTGTTCCGCACGTCGTCTGGCTTTCCCAGCACCCTGTGCTGTTCCCGGGGACGGTCGCCGGCAACATCGCTCTCGGCCGCCCGAACGCCGACCGCCGGACGCTGCGAGGTGTCGCCGACGAGGTCGGACTCGTTCTCCGTGACGGCCTGGACACAGAGGTACGTGAACAAGGCGCCGGGCTGTCGGCCGGCGAGGCCCAGCGCGTCGCCCTCGCCCGCGCGCTGCTGGTCGAGGACGCGAGGCTGTGGCTGCTGGACGAACCCACCGCACACCTCGACGGCCGTGCCGAGGCCGAGCTCATCGAGGTCCTGCGACGCGCGGCGCGGGGCCGTACCGTCATCGTCGCGACGCATTCCCCGGCGATGATCGCGGCAGCCGACGGGGTGTTCCATCTAGACCAGCGCGGTTCCTCCGAAACTGCGGCTCTCCACCCGGCTGTGGCATCCCTGACAGTGCCGCCGCCCCGGCGCGGGGTTCCGGTACCGGAGACATCACCCGCTCCCGCGTTCCGGACCGGCCGTCCCGGCCGCGACCTCATCCGCCTGCTGCGTGAAGCCGGGAACTTCGCCCCCTTGCGGCGCCGACTGATCGCGGGTCTGGGCCTGGGAATCCTGGCCGCGGCGTCGGCGGCGGCACTGACGTCCTTGGCCGGATGGTTCCTCGCCACCTGCGCGGCGGCCGGACTCGCCTTCACCACGACGTTCAACTGGATGATCCCGGGCACGGCGGTCCGGGCACTCGCCGTGACCCGCACCGCGGCCCGTTACGGCGACCGGCTGGCCACGCACGCCGCCACCTTGACGTTTCTCGCCCGTCTGCGGACCGCCCTGTTCGCCCGCGCGGCGTCCGCGGGCGCCGAGGCCGACGTACTGCGCAGCGGTGACGTCCTGGCGAGGCTGACCGCCGACGTCGACGCGCTGGACGCGGTGGTCCTGCGCGTGGCGTCCCCGGTGCTCACCGCGCTGGTCGTGGCACTCGGCGGGATCGCCGTCCTGGCGGCCGTGGCACCAGCAGCGGCAACCGTCACGGCCTTCGCGGTCCTCGGCCTGGCGTTCGTGCAGCCGCTGCTGACGCTCCGCCAATCCCGGGAAGCCGCGCGCACGGTCTCCCGGATCCAGGGCGGCTGCCGGGTCGCCGTGGCCGAGGCCGTGGACGGAGTCATGGAGCTGGTGGCGTTCCGCGCCACGGACACGGCGGCGTGCCGTCTCGACGACCGCTTGACGGACCTTGCCCACGCGGAATCGGCGCGAGCCCGTCGTGATGCGGCACGCCAAGCAGTGGGCTGCTTCGTCACCGGGGGAGCTGTCCTGACGGTACTGGCCGAGGGGAGCCGCTCCGGACTGTCCGCGCCGCTGCTGATCCTGACCTGCCTGATCGTGGCGGCGGTCTGTGAAACCGTCGAACCTCTGCGCACCGCCGCGGACGCCTGGGCCGACGTCGAGACTGCCGCCGACCGCGTGAGCCGGCTGCTGCCGACGGACGCCCGGATCGACATCGAGGCCGCCCCCGATCACGCGAGCCGACCGCTGCCGGCGGCGGCCGGACCGCCATCCCCCTCGCGCGTCGCCGACAGCGATACCCGCCCGGCCCCGGCCGCCGGAACGACGACCCTCGTCACCGGACCGAGCGGCAGCGGCAAGACCACGTTCCTCAGGCAGTTGGCCGGAGCCGACAGCCGACGCACCGTCCTGGTCGCCCACGACGACCACATCTTCGACGGCACCATCGAGGACAACCTCCGTCTGGCCGCCCCCAAAGCGACCGAGCAGGAGCTCCACGACGCCCTCGAAGGCGTCTGCCTCGCCGACCTCGGCGGCCTGACGAGGGCGGTCGGCCGTCGTGGTGGGCATCTGTCCGGCGGCCAGCGGAGGCGCCTGGCGCTGGCCCGCGCCCTCCTGGCCGAGCCCGACGTCCTGCTCCTGGACGAGCCCACCGAAGGCCTGGACGCCCCGACCGCCCGCGCGGTGCTGGAAGCGATCCGCGAACGGCTGCCCCACTGTGCCCTGGTCATCGTCGCCCACGACCGTCACCGCGACCACCTGCCTTGGGCCCCCGACACCGAGATCGCGATGCCTCCGATCCTGGCCATCGACCGAGTGGGCGACACTCCCCGGGCATGATGATCGCCTTCGCCTCGCCCCTGCTCGGTGGCGAGGTGGATCGAGGTAGATCGAGGTAGATCGAGGTAGATCGAGGTAGATCAGCGCGGTTCGACCTGGACCGGATTACTCAACCGAGGTCGATCGGACTCCTCAAAGGTGTCCCCGTCCGAAAACCGGTACCGCACCTCGCGGGACCGCCCTGACTGTCGTGCGAGTCGGCCCTCACGCGTCCGGCGTCGTCAGCCACGTGCCGATGCCTGCCATCGCGCCGGGGCCGTAGTCCGAGCCGACGCTCTGGACCAGGTCGGCGATCGACACGGCACGTAGCGACGCTCGCCAGGCCGCGTCCGCTCCGTTCATCGCGCGGGTGATTGCGCAGGGTACGGTGCACGACTCGGCCGGGGTGGCCAGTGGGCCTCTCTGGCGGATCTCTGTGCAGACGAACGCATGGCCGGGACCGTCGACCGCTTCGACCACGTCAAGGACCGTGATCGAGTCCGGTTCCCGGGTGAGTACGTAGCCGCCCGCCTTGCCCTGCACCGAACGCACCAGCCCCGCACGCGAAAGGGCTTGCAACTGCTTGGCCAGATAGCTCGCCGAGACGTCGTGCAGCTCTGCCAGCCGGGTCGCGGGGACGGGCTCGTCGACCGACGTGAGCACGACGCAGCAATGCAGGGCCCACTCGACTCCGCCGGACATCTTCACTCGATCACTCTATCCAGACCCGCTTGACTCGGACAGTACCTGTCCGAGTATATTCTCGGATAGAAGGTGTCCGAGTTTGGTGCGCGCAGCGCCCCCGTGGAGTCCATGCGGAGCCCACGGGGAGCCCATGTGCCACATCTGCGGACATACGATCCCAACGAAGGGCATGTCATGAAGTTCGCGGTCATCGGCGGTACGGGACTGATCGGGTCGCAGGTCGTCAAGAATCTGAACGCCGCCGGGCACGAGGCGGTACCGCACTCGCAGTCCACCGGAATCGACGTCATCACCGGCCAGGGACTGGACGAGGCGGTGGCGGGGGCGGACGTCATCGTCAACCTGACGAACTCCCCGACCTTCGACGAAGCCTCCCCGGCCTTCTTCCGGACCTCGATGGACAACCTTCTGGCCGCGGGGCAGAAGGGCGACGTCCGTCACTTCGTCATTCTCTCGATCCTCGGCGTGGACCAGGTCCCGGAGCTGGACTACTACCGGGCCAAGGCGCTCCAGGAGGACATTCTCGCGGCCGGACCGATCCCCTACTCCATCGTCCGCGCGACGCAGTTCATGGAGTTCATCGACGCCGTGCTGTCCTGGACAACCGACGGCGACACCGTCCGGCTGCCCGCCACGCCGATCCAGCCGATCGCCGCCAAGGACGTGGCCGACGCGGTGGCGGAAGTCGCCGCGGGCACGCCGCTGGGGGGCGTTCGCAACATCGCCGGCCCCGAGATCTTCTCCCTGGACGAGCTGGGCCGGGTCACCCTGTCCCACAAGCCCGACGGCCGCACCGTGGTCACCGACCCCACCGCCGGCATGTTCGCCGCCGTCAAGGGTGACGTCCTCACCGACAAGGACGCCCACCTCGCCCCCACCCATTACGCGGACTGGCTCTCCTGAGCCGCTCGCGCCCACCCCGTGACATCGCCCGTCACCCCGGCGTCACCGCCACCACCACCCCCCGCTCCGCCGCAGGCGACACCGCCGCCGAGACACGGACCGCCACCGAGCGGGCCACGCGGCCGGCGCGGGAGGCCGTGGGCAGCAGGACGGGCTGGAGGCGTTCCAGGCCGGAGACGAGGAACTCCCCGCCTGCGACGAGGAGGGGGCGGGCCGCGTTCGTGACGGTCGAGGCCGTCTCCGTGAGGTCGGCCAGGGGCGGCAGGGAGGCGCGTACGACCCCCGCCCCCACCGTGGCGACCCGTTCCGCCAAGGTCACCTGGAGCGGGAGGAGTGGGGCCAGCGCGGCTGTCAACGCGTCGGCGATGCGCCGGAGTTCGGGGGACGTGTCGCGCAGGACGTCCGCTGCTGCCCGTATCACCGGAGTCAGTACGAGGAGCAGGCCCGCGGCGACCCCAGCCGCCGCGGGCAGCAGCGGTGAGCCCGCGTCGACCAGCTCGACCAGCGCGTCGGCCACCTCCTCGACCGCGGGCGCCACCGCGTCGAGGACCGGCAGCAGGCTGTCGCCCAGCGCGGCGAGCAGCACCTGGGCGGGTTCGCTCACGGGATGTGCCGCCAGCGGCGCCCCGCTGGTGCCGAGCCGGGTCAGCGTGTCCACCATGCGGTAGAAGGCCTCCTGGGCCTGCGGCGACGCACTCGCCTCGGCCAGCTCGGCCGTGGTCTCGCGCAGGACGCGCAGCGCCTCCGCGCCCGAACCGTCGCGGGGGTCAAAGGTGTTGACGGCGATTTTGGTGATGTTCCCGGCCGTGTCGAGGAGTTGGCCGGTGATGTCGGTCGTGCTGCGTGCCATGCGCAGCACGTCTTCTCTGCTGGGGAGCGACGGAATCGGGGACATGGGGGCTCTCCTCGCCACGCGCGTACCGCTCGGCCGTTGCACTCAGCATGCCCCGTCGGCCCTGCCCGGAATGCGCCGTCAGGGGCATCCGTAACGGCGTGTGTGACGGCATGTGTGACACCAACGCCCTCTTGTTGCGGGAGAGTCGAACAGGTACACCTCGCCGTACCGACCCGTGCCGATCTCAGGCATCACCCAGGAGGTACGACGCGTGCGCCTACCGAGACCCGTCCTGACCGCCACCGTCATCGCCACGGCGACCGGCTCACTCCTGCTCGCCCCGCAGAGCGCCACCGCGGACCGCAATCCGCCGGTCAGGGAGGGATCCACCCAAGCCCAAGGAAGCGGCGCCGCCAGGAACTCCGCGAGCGCCGCCCTCAACGCCCTCGACACTCCCGTCACCGACCTCTCCGGCAGCGCGGCCGGATATCCTCGTGAACAGGTCCTCACCCCGGACCCGGAGAACCCCGCCGACAAGTCCATCAAGCTCGGCCTCACCCCGTACCACGCGATCGCCCCGAAGCTGAACTCCCTTCAGGAGCTGGGCAATCGGGTGAGTGTGGAGGTCGCGGGCGAGTCGGCCGGCGGCCACCGCCTCTACCTCGTCACCGTCACCGCGCCCGAGTCCGCCCGCGAGACGCGCGCACAGGAGCGGATGCGTGAGCTCATCGAGAACGCGCCGCAGACGGCGGCCAAGGATCCGGCCGTGAAGAAGACGTACAAGACGCCCGTCTTCTTCAACAACAACATCCACGGCAACGAGTGGGAGGGCACCGACGCCGCCCTCGGGCTCATCGAGCAGCTCGCGACGGCCAAGGACACCAAGACCGCCGACCTCCTCGCGCACAGCCGCCTGTACTTCAACATCACCGCGAACCCCGACGGCCGTATCGCCGGCACCCGTGCCAACGCCAACGGCTTCGACCTGAACCGGGACTTCGTCACCGCCTCACAGCCCGAGGCGCGCGCGATCCGCCAGATCGGTATCGACAAGCAGCCCGCGGTCATGGTCGACCTGCACGGCTATGTCAACGGCACACTGATCGAGCCGACGACCCCGCCGCACGGCGAGAACTACGAATACGACCTCTTCCTCAAGAACACCTACGCCAACGCACTCGGCATGGAGGCCGCCGTCAACGGCCTCGGCTACACACCCGCCGCCGACGGCGTGGAGCCGGCCCAGATCCCCTTCCGCGACCAGGAGGAGGGCTGGGACGACTGGCCGCCGATCTTCACGCCGCAGTACGCGGCGTTCCACGGCACGGTCGCCGCGCACACCGTCGAGATCCCGATGACGGTGAACAACGCCGCCTACGAGTCGCTGCCGGTGGCCGAGCTGAAGCGGCGCTCCGCGATCAACGTCGATGTCGCGGGCGCGGCCATGCGCGCGACCCTCAACTTCGCGCAGACGCAACGGACTTCGCTCATCGCCGACCAGATCGAGGTCTTCCGGCGCGGCACCACGGGAGCCGCGCAGGTAGCGGTCTCCACCGAGACGGTCCCCGGCGTCCCGGGCATCGGCCCCGAGGACGTCTACACGACCGAGTTCCCGCGCGCGTACGTCATTCCGGCGGGCGCCACGCAGCGCTCCGCGACCGCCGCCGCCCGCCTCGTCGACCACCTTCTCGCCAACGACGTCCGGGTCAGCCGCGCGACCGGCGGCTTCCGGCTCGCGGGACGGTCGTACGCGAAGGGCAGTTACGTCGTCGACCTGCGTCAGCCCAAGCGCGGAATGGCCAATGTGCTGCTGGCGGACGGGACGGACATCAGCGACAAGGTGTCCGTCATGTACGACATCTCGGGGTGGAGCCTGGGCCGGCTGTGGGGTGCGACGGTCACGCCCGTACGCAGCGGCACCAGCCTGGCGGCCGTCCCGCTGCGCACGGTCGATGCGGCCACGGACGTCGGGTACGTCGCCCCGCGCGGCGACCTGCGGCTGCGCCTCGACGATCCGCAGGAGATCGCGGCCCTCAACTCCCTCCTGAAGCAGGGTGTTTCGGTACGGCAGGCCGCTGACGGCAGTGCGCTCGTGCCGGCCTCCGCCCAGGCGAAGGCCGTCGCCGCCGCCCGCGAGTACGACGTCGCCTTCGACGCGACAAAGGCGACCGGCGGTACTCCCCTGCGTGTCACCCGGGTTGCCGCCGCCGTCACCCCGGGCGAGCTGTTCGCGCTGCGCGAGATGAACTTCGATGTGGTCCCGGTGTCGACGGCCATCCTCAACGCGGGCTTCAACTGGTCAGGCGCGGATGTGCTGTTCGTGTCGTCCGGGCTCAGCCACACGGGCCTCAACACGTCCGCACGGGCCGCTCTCGGCGCCTTCCTGGGCACCCATGGCCTGGTGGGGCGCGGAGCCACCGGCGCCGCGCTCAACGCCGCCACAGGGCTGCTCGCCGTGCGGCCGGTGGAGGGCAACGGGGACGCCAACGGCGTTGTGCGGGTGGTCAATTCGGGCGCGGTGACCGCGGGCGCCCCCGACCACAGTTTCGTCTACGCCCCGCTCTGGTTCACCGATCTCGGCGCCGGGGTCCGCGTGGAGCAGTCGTACGCGACAGGTAATCCGCTCGTCTCCGGGCACTGGCGCCCGCTGGCCGACGGCACGGCCGGACCCACGGCGGCAGGGGGCCAGGCTTCCGTGGTCAGTGGTCCGCACGCGGTCCTCTTCGGCACCGAGCCGCTCTTCCGCGACCATCCGAAGGGTGAATTCCCGCAGGTCGGACGGGCGTTGCTGACGGTCTCCCCGTAGCGGAGGTCCGTACGAGAGAGGCCGCACCCCACGTCCTTGGGGTGCGGCCTCCGCCGTGTGCAACGAGTGCGGTCAGACGAGCGTCACGGTGATGTTGCCGCGCGTCGCCTTCGAGTACGGGCAGACCTGGTGGGCCTTCTCGAGCAGCGCCGTGGCCGTCGCCGTATCCACGTTCGGGATGGTGGCGGAGATCTCGACGATGAGCCCGAATCCGTCCTCGTTCTTGCCGATGCCGACCTTCGCGGTGACGGTCGAGCCGGATATGTCGGCCTTCTCCTGGCGGGCCACGACGCCGAGGGCGCCCTGGAAGCAGGCGCTGTACCCGGCGGCGAACAGCTGCTCCGGGTTGGTGCCGGCGCCGCTGCCGCCCATCTCCTTGGGCGGATTGAGGACGACGTCGATCTTGCCGTCGTCGGTGGCTACTCGGCCGTCGCGGCCGTTCTCTGCGGTGGCGACGGCGGTGTACAGGACGTCTGACTGCTGGATGGACATATGGTGCGTTCCTCCTTGGTCCGCCGCGACTCGCGCCCGCGATCGCGACGATTCTGGAAAGAATTTACCGCATGTCGGAATTCCAGCAGAAGGGCAGGGACCGGAAGTCCCGGCCGAGGGGCGGGCAGGGGTCAGAGCTTGACGATCATCTTTCCGGTGTTGTCGCCGCGCAGAACCCCGAGGAACGCCTCCAGGTTGTTCTCGATGCCCTCGACGACCGTCTCTCGGTACTTGAGCGCGCCCGAGGCGACCCAGGGGCCGACTTCCTGGACGAACTGCGACTGCAGGTCGTAGTGATCGCCGACGAGGAAGCCCTCGATGCGGCCACGGGTCTGGATCAGGCGGGCGAGGTTCTTCGGGCCGGGGACGGGCTCGGTGCTGTTGTAGACGGAGATCGCGCCGCAGACGGCGATGCGGCCGTCCCGGTTCAGCCGGCCGATGGCCGCCTCCAGGTGCTCACCGCCGACGTTGTCGAAGTAGACGTCGACACCGTCGGGGGCGGCCTCGCGCAGCTGCGTGTTCACGGGGCCGTTCTTGTAGTTGAACGCGGCGTCGAAGCCGTACTCCTCGACGAGCAGCTTGACCTTCTCGTCGGAGCCCGCCGAGCCGATGACGCGCGAGGCGCCCTTGAGCTTGGCGATCTGGCCGACCTGGCTGCCGACGGCACCCGCGGCGCCCGACACGAACACCGAGTCGCCCTCCTTGAAGGAGGCGGTGCGCAGAAGACCGGCATACGCGGTGAGGCCGGTCATGCCAAGGACGCCGAGGTACGTGCTCAGCGGCGCGGCCCCCGGGTCCACCTTGACCGCCTGCTTGGCGTCGACCACGGCGTACTCGCGCCAGCCGAAGAAGTGCAGCACATGGTCGCCGACCTCGATGCCCTCGGCATTGGAGGCGACGACCTCGCCGACCGCGCCGCCCTGCATGACCTTGCCCAGTTCGAAGGGGGCGACGTACGACTTGGCGGCGCTCATGCGGCCGCGCATGTACGGGTCGACGGAGACGTACTTGTTCCGCACCAGCACCTGGCCCTCACCCGGCTGCTTCACCTCGGCCTCGACCAGGGCGAAGTCCTCCGGCTTGGGCCAGCCTTCCGGGCGGCTGACCAGGTGCCATTCGCGGCTGGCGGCGGGGAGCTGGGGGGTGTCGGTCATGAGAGGGCGCCTTTCCTGTTCCTGCGGCTCTGACGCTTCGGGTGCATCAGTTCAGCTACTTCGGTTCATTTACTTCAGTACCTGAAACAACCATGCTCCTGAATATTTCATGATGTCAAGTAACGGGGTAGTCTGGAGCACATGGCCACGCAGAAGACCCCCCGTATCGACCCGCTGACGCTGGAGGTCGTCGACCTCATCGGCACGGTGGTGGCGCGGTATCACGAGGACTACGAGGACGCTGCCGCGGAGCATGCGCTGACGGGCGCGCAGGCGCGGCTGCTGAGCCTGCTGTCGCTGGAGCCGCTGCCGATGCGGCGGCTCGCGCAGAAGCTGAAGTGTGAGCCGTCGAATGTCACCGGGATCGTGGACCGGCTGGAGGCGCGGGGCCTGGTCGAGCGGCGGCCGGATCCGACGGACCGTCGGGTCAAGTTGGCCGCGGCCACGGAGGAGGGGGGGCGGGTTGCGCGCAGTCTGCGTGAGTCGCTTCGCTTTGCGCGGGAGCCGTTGGCCGGGTTGTCCCGGGAGGAGCGGGTGTCCCTGCGGGGGATGCTTCAGCGGATGCTCGCCGCGTAGGGAGTTGGGGTGGGGTTTGTTCGCCCCCTCCGCCCCTGCCCGTCCCATACCTGGGGGCTCTGCCCCCAGACCCCCGTATCGCGCTGAACGCGCTCGTCCTCAAACGCCGGACGGGCTGAAAGCCCCTACGTGCACCACCACAAGAACTGGTCGCACGACTTCGAAGGCGAAGGCTCCGGGGTCGGGTCCGCCGAGGTCGGGTCGGCGCTCGGGGTCTGGGAGGGCTCGGTGGGGGTCGTGGACGCGGGGGTCGAGGTCTCCGGGGTTGCGATCGTCGACGCCGACTCCTCTTCGTTGTCATCGGTCTCGGCGGACTCCGAGGCGGATATGGACGCGGACGGGGAGGGCGACTCGGAAGCGGAGGGTGAGTCGGTGGCCGAGGTGCCGGTGGAGCCTGCCGTGTCGTCGATGGGCAGGGCTGTCTCGGCCGGGGTTTTGGCGCCCCCCTCGGGTGACTCGTCGGCTGTCGCGGCCCGTGGGCTGGAACCCGGGGCCTCTATGCCGAGTTCGGCGAGGCTCAGCCCGCCCGCGGCGAGGAGCAGGCCGGCGCCGACTATCAGGGCTCCACGGCGTCTTCGCCGGTGCGCGGCGGCCTTCCGGTCCCGTCGGCTGCCCCCGCCCGCGGCGGAACCCCGACGCCGCCCACGTCCGCGGGGACCGGTGTCGTCGTCCTCGTGCGCGTCGTCGACGTCGTCATCCACTTCCGGGCGCGATTCGACCGCTTCCGCGTGTTCGCGAACCTTCTCGGCTGGTGTACCGCACCCCGGGCATACGAGGGCGCCATTGAGGTGCCTGTGGCACGGGTGGCAATAGTCCATGACGCCGGAAGACTAGGTTCCCCACAGGTCACGTTCATAGTCACAGCTGTGAAGGTTGTGTAGTGAACCATCCATTCCGGTGTGCCGAGTTGAGGACGCCCCCGAACATTCCCCGCCATCCTCAGGCATCCCGCGCGCATCACATCGAAACCCTTATGTGTTCGACCCATTGACACCCCCCGGGCCGCCTCCTTACTGTCACGCCAGCATTTCGAACGCGTGACGAAATTTCGAACAGACCTGAAGAGCAGACCTGAAGAGCACAGGGGGCAACTGCCGTGCGCATCACGGGAATCAGCACACACGTGGTCGGGACGCCCTGGCGGAACCTGACCTACGTCCAGGTGCACACCGACGAAGGTGTCACCGGAGTCGGCGAGACCCGCATGCTGGGCCACACCGACGCGCTGATCGGCTACCTGCGGGAGGCGGAGGCCAACCACATTCTCGGCTCCGACCCTTTCGCTGTCGAGGATCTCGTACGGCGGATGAAGTACGGCGACTACGGGCGGGCCGGCGAGATCGTGATGTCCGGTATCGCCGTCGTCGAGATGGCCTGCTGGGACATCAAGGGCAAGGCGCTCGGCGTGCCCGTCTGGCAGCTGCTCGGCGGCAAGGTCACCGACAAGGTCAAGGCGTACGCCAACGGTTGGTACACCACCGAACGGACCCCGGAGGCCTACCACAAGGCCGCACAGGAGGTCGTCGCGCGCGGGTACAAGGCCCTCAAGATCGACCCCTTCGGCACCGGGCACTTCGAGGTCGACCACGAGGCCACCCTCTACTCCGTCTCGCTGATCGAGGCCGTGCGCGACGCGATCGGCCCGGAGACCGAGCTGATGCTGGAGATGCACGGCCGGTTCTCGCCCTCGACCGCCGTCCGGCTCGCCCGCGAACTCGCTCCCTTCAAGCCCGCCTGGCTGGAGGAACCGGTTCCGCCGGAGAACCTCAAAGCCCTGGAGAAGGTCGCCGCCAAGGTGGACATCCCGATCGCCACGGGCGAACGCATCCACGACCGCATCGAGTTCCGCGAGCTGTTCGAGAGCCAGGCCGTCGACATCATCCAGCCCGACGTCGGTCACATCGGGGGTATCTGGGAGACCCGGAAGCTGGCCGCCACGGCCGAGGCGCACTACGTACTCGTCGCGCCGCACAACGTGGGCGGGCCGGTCCTGACCGCCGCCTCCCTCCAAGTCGGCTTCACCTCCCCGAATTTCAAGATCCTGGAGCACTTCAACGACTTCGCGGACGCGGAGATCAAGAAGGTCGTGAAGGGGGCCCCAGAAGTCGTCGACGGGTACTTCCACCTCTCCGACGCGCCCGGTCTCGGTGTCGAGCTCGACGTCGACGCGGCGGCCGAATTCCCGCAGCAGCAAGCCCGGTTCGACCTGTGGGCGGACGGCTGGGAGCAGCGCAAGCCGAAGGGCGCACAGTGAGTACGGCGGAAGCGGTGGTCATCACGGCGCCTGGCGAGCACCGACTGACCGTCCATGAGCCCAGGCGGCCGGATGCCGGCGAGGCACTGGTGCGCGTGCACGCCGTCGGCATCTGCGGCAGCGACCGCGAGGTCTACCAGGGCAACCGGCCCGAGGGGTACGTCCGTTACCCCCTCACTCCCGGCCACGAGTGGTCCGGGACGGTGGACGCGGTCGGTGCCGGGGTGCCCCCCGCTCTCGTCGGGCGCAAGGTCGTCGGTGAGGGCTTCCGCAACTGTCAGGTCTGCGATCGCTGTCACGCGGGCGAGACCACGCTGTGCACGGCGGGGTACGAGGAGACCGGCTTCACCCAGCCCGGTGCGATGGCCGCCACCCTCACCCTCCCCGCTCGCCTTCTCCATGTCCTCCCGGACGACGCCGATCTGACGGCGGCGGCCCTGCTGGAGCCCGCCGCCTGCATCGCGGCCGCCGCCCTCAAGGCCGGCGCGCTGCCCGGGCAGCGGGTCGCGGTCGTGGGCACGGGGACGCTCGGGATGTTCGCCGTGCAGTTCCTGAAGGCGGGTTCCCCGGCCGAGCTGCTGGTCGTCGGCTCCCGCCCCGACCGCGCGGAGCTGGCCAGGACGTTCGGCGCCACCGACTTCCGTACCAGGGATCAGCAACTGCCCGACGACTTCGATGTGGTCATCGAGACCGCCGGGTCCGCGTCCGCCGCGCGCACCGCCGCCTCCCTGCTCAGGCGCGGCGGACGCCTGGTCCTCACGGGCATCCCGGCGCCGGGCGCGGAGGGTCTCGACCCCACCGATCTCGTCGTACGGCAGCTGGAGGTGCACACCGTGTTCGGGGCGCCGCCGGATGCCTGGGCGCACACGGTGCGGGTGTTCGGCGCGGGACTCCTCGATCCGCTGCCGCTGGTCACGCACGAGCTGCCGCTCGCCGAGTTCCCGGCGGCCATCGAGCTGGTGGGGTCCGGCGATCCCAAGGTCGGAAAGGTCCTGCTCCGCCCATGAACCAGGTCGTTCTCTGCCACGCATCAGGTCGCTCCCAGCCCATGAACCAGGTGGTTCTCAGTCATGCGCCAGGTTGTTCCCGGCCCATGAGCCTGCTCCTTTCGCTCCCCTAGGCAGTACGCCGGTACGGGTGCCTGGCCACTCCGGACCGGCGTACCCCCATCGACACGAACCGTGTTCGGAATATCGGACACATCTCCAGTCAACGAACGCGAAGGACAGCTTGTGACCGACGCCCCGCCAACGGCAGCCCGTCGACCCGGCGAGCAGGCGCTCGCCGCGCTCGGCCTGGGCGCACCCGCCCTCTCCCCCGCCGACGCCTCGCCGCACACCTTCCCGGGAGGCGGCCGCTGGCGTACCGAGGTTCCGTCCGTCGAGGGTCCCGAGGCCCTTGCCGTGGTCCTCAAGGAGTCCTCGCGGCTCGATGTGCCGATCCACCGGATCAGCCAGGGCAGCGGCGTCTGGATGCTGACCGACTCCGAGATCACCGAGATGGTCGAGGCCACGGCCGAACACGACATCGAGCTCTGCCTGTTCACCGGCCCGCGCGGCACCTGGGACATCGGCGGCTCGGTGCGCTCCGACTCGCGCGGCGGCGGGTTGCGCGCCCGGGGCCACGACGCGGTCGCCGGGTGCGTCGAAGACGCCCTGAGGGCAACGGAGTTGGGCGTCAAGTGTCTGCTCGTCGCCGACGAGGGTGTGCTGTGGACGCTGCACCGGGCGCGCGTCGCCGGGATCATCCCGGCCGACACGACCCTCAAGCTGTCGGCGCTGGTGGGCCCCGTCAACCCGGCCTCGTACGCCGTGTACGAGAACCTCGGCGCGGACTCCCTCAACGTGCCGAGTGATCTGACACTCGGTCACCTCACCGAGATCCGGCGGGTTTCCGCCGCCCCCATGGACATGTACATCGAGGCCCCCGACGACCTCGGCGGGTACGTGCGGATGTACGAGGTCGCCGAGTTGATCCGGCGCGGCGCACCGCTCTATCTGAAGTTCGGTCTCTCCAAGGCGCCCGGCATCTACCCCTACGGGCACCATCTGCGGGACCTGGCCCTGACCACGGCCCGGGAACGGGTGCGGCGCGGCCGGCTCGCCCTGGACCTGCTCACGCGGCACGGAGCCGACGGTGACATGGCGCCGCTCGGTTCTCGACTGCCGGGCGTGCTGAAGCGATTCGAAACGCCCTCATAACGTTCGACGCCAAACCCCTTCACAAAAGACGACGCAGCCGCACACAATCCCACACACCTCTTCTCGGTCTCACCTCGCGCCGCCCGCCTTTCGAGAGCGTCCCCGCACCGCCAGACCGAGTCCGGTCCACGACATCAAGGATGATGATCATGCGTAACCGCAGAGCCTCCCTCGCCGCCATGGCCACCGCCGCCTCCCTCGCCCTGACCCTCTCCGCCTGCGGGCAGGACAGTGACGGCGGCAGCGACGACTCGGGAGGCGACGCCAAGGACGCCACCATCGGCATCTCGATGCCCACCAAGTCCTCCGAGCGCTGGATCGCCGACGGCGCCAACGTCGTCAAGAACCTGGAGTCCAAGGGCTTCAAGACCAAACTGGTCTACGGCGAGGACGAGCCGGACCAGCAGGTCTCGCAGATCGAGAACATGATCACGCAGGGCGTGGACGCGCTGATCGTCGCCGCGATCGACAACAAGTCGCTCAACAACGTGCTCCAGCAGGCCGCGGACGCCAAGATCCCGGTGATCTCGTACGACCGCCTGATCCTCGGCACGAAGAACGTCGACTACTACGCGTCGTTCGACAACGAGAAGGTCGGCGAGCTCCAGGGCTCCTACATCGTCGAGAAGCTCGGGCTGAAGGACGGCAGCGAGAAGGGCCCGTTCAACCTCGAACTGTTCGCGGGCTCGAACGACGACAACAACACCCGGTACTTCTTCCAGGGCGCGATGACCGTCCTGCAGCCGTACATCGACGAGGGCAAGCTCGTCGTCAAGTCCGGTCAGACGGAGCTGACTCAGGTCACCACCCTGCGCTGGGACGGTGCCACCGCGCAGCGGCGCATGGACGACATCCTCACCGCCTCGTACAAGAGCGGCAAGGTCGACGCGGTGCTCTCGCCGTACGACGGCATCTCCATCGGCATCATCTCGGCGCTGAAGTCGGACGGCTACGGCTCCGCGAGCAAGCCGCTGCCGGTCGTCACCGGGCAGGACGCCGAGGTCGCCTCGGTGAAGTCGATCATCGCGAGCGAGCAGGCGATGACCGTCTACAAGGACACCCGCGAACTCGCCAAGGTGGCCTCGAACATGGTCGACGCGGCGCTCAACGGCAAGAAGCCCGAGACCAACGACACCAAGACGTACGACAACGGCGCGAAGGTCGTGCCCGCGTACCTGCTGGTGCCCGTGAGCGTGGACAAGGCCAACTACCAGAAGGTCGTCGTCGATTCCGGCTACATCAAGGAATCCGACCTCAACTAGCCGCCGCACCCTAGGGATTGGAAGGCACGACCATGGCGGGACCCGTCCTGGAAATGCGCTCGATCATCAAGACCTTTCCCGGCGTCAAGGCGCTGTCGGACGTCACACTGACTGTCCGTCAGGGCGAGGTCCACGCCATCTGCGGGGAGAACGGCGCCGGCAAGTCGACCTTGATGAAGGTCCTCTCCGGCCTTCACCCGCACGGGAGTTACGAGGGAGACGTCCTCTTCGAGGGAGAGGTCTGTACGTTCAAGGACATCAGGGCCAGCGAGCAGCACGGCATCGTGATCATCCACCAGGAGCTGGCCCTGGTGCCCTACCTCTCCATCGCGGAGAACATCTTCCTCGGCAACGAGCACGCCAAGCGCGGGCTCATCAACTGGAACGAGACCCTGCGGCACGCGTCCGAGCTGCTGCGCCGGGTCGGTCTGCACGACCACCCGGAGACCCGCGTCACCGATATCGGCGTGGGCAAGCAGCAGCTCGTGGAGATCGCCAAGGCGCTGTCGAAGAAGGTGAAGCTGCTCATCCTGGATGAGCCGACTGCGGCGCTGAACGACGAGGACAGCGGCAAACTCCTGGATCTCATCCTGGAGTTGAAGAATCAGGGCATCACCTCGATCATCATCTCCCACAAGCTCAACGAGATCCGCAAGGTCGCCGACTCGGTGACGATCCTGCGCGACGGGAAGTCCATCGAGACCCTCGACGTGAAGGCGCCCGAGACCACCGAGGACCGGATCATCAGCGGCATGGTCGGCCGCGACCTCGACCATCGTTTCCCCGAACGCACCCCGTACGAAGGGGAGGTGGGCGCGGCCCCGGCCCTGGAGATCCGCAACTGGACCGTGCACCACCCGATCGATCAGCAGCGCAAGGTGGTCGACGATGTGTCGATCAACGTCAGACGCGGCGAGATCGTCGGCATCGCGGGCCTGATGGGCGCCGGCCGCACCGAGCTGGCGATGAGCGTCTTCGGGCGCTCCTACGGCCGGTACGCGGGCGGCACGGTCCTCAGGGACGGCAAGGAGATCCGTACGAAGTCCGTGCCCGAGGCGGTCGGACACGGGATCGCGTACGTCACCGAGGACCGTAAGCACTACGGCCTCAACCTCATCGACACCATCAACCGCAACATCTCGCTCAGTGCCCTGGGCAAGGTCTCCAAGCACGGTGTCGTCGACGAGCACGAGGAGCGGCAGGTCTCCGAGGGCTTCCGCAAGTCCATGAACATCAAGGCGCCGACCGTCTTCGAGCCGGTGGGCAAGCTGTCGGGCGGCAACCAGCAGAAGGTCGTCCTCAGCAAGTGGATCTTCGCGGGCCCCGAGGTGCTGCTCCTGGACGAGCCGACCCGGGGCATCGACGTGGGCGCCAAGTTCGAGATCTACACGGTCATCGACAAGTTGGCCGCCGAGGGCAAGGCGGTCGTCTTCATCTCCTCCGAGCTGCCGGAGCTGCTCGGTATGTGCGACCGCGTCTACACGATGGCCGCCGGGCGGCTCACCGGTGAGTTCTCGCGGGCGGAGGCCTCGCAGGAAACGCTGATGCGGCAGATGACAAAGGACAAAGAGGTAACGCGATGAGCACGGATGTGACCGCCAAGACGCCGGCCCCCGCGCCGCCCGGCAAGGGCGGATCGGCCGGCGGAGGTTTGCTCCAGCTGGTCCTTGACGGGCTGCGCCGCAACATGCGCCAGTACGGCATGCTGATCGCCCTCGGTCTGATCGTGGCGCTGTTCGCGGTGTGGACCGACGGCGACCTGCTGCTGCCGCGCAATGTCTCCAACCTGGTCCTTCAGAACAGCTACATCCTGATCCTCGCGATCGGCATGATGCTGGTGATCATCGCGGGCCATATCGACCTGTCGGTCGGCTCGTTGACGGCGTTCGTGGGCGCGTTCGCGGCCGTGCTGACGGTGCAGCACGATGTGCCGTGGCCGATCGCCATAGTCCTCTGCCTGATGATGGGCGCGCTGGCGGGCGCGGTGCAGGGATTCTTCATCGCGTACGGCGGCATACCGTCGTTCATCGTCACCCTCGCCGGCATGCTGATCTTCCGCGGTCTGACGGAGATCCTTTTGGAGGGGCAGACCCTCGGCCCGTTCCCGGGCGGGTTGCAGGATCTCGGCAACGGCTTCCTGCCGGAGACCGGCCCGGACACCAACTACCACAACATCACGCTGCTGCTCGGCCTCGCCCTGATCGTCTTCGCGGTCCTCCAGGAGGTCCGCGACCGAAAGCGCCAGCAGGAGTTCTCGCTGGACGTGGTGCCCAGGAACCTCTTCCTGCTCAAGCTCGTCGCCATCGCCGCCGCGATCCTCGTCGTCACCATGCTGCTCGCCAGCTACAAGGGCGCGCCGATCATCCTGCTGGTCCTCGGTGTGCTGGTGGTCGGCTACGGCTACGTCATGCGCAACGCCGTCTTCGGCCGCCACATCTACGCCATCGGCGGCAACCTTCCGGCGGCGAAGCTGTCCGGCGTCCGGGACAAGAAGGTCACCTTCCTGGTCTTCCTGAACATGGGCGCGCTCGCGGCCCTGGCGGGTATGGCGATCGCCGCCCGCCTCAACGCGGCCTCACCGAAGGCGGGCCTGAACTACGAACTGGAGGCGATCGCCTCGGCGTTCATCGGTGGCGCGTCCATGAGCGGCGGCGTCGGAACCGTCCTCGGCGCGATCATCGGCGGTCTCGTCCTCGGTGTGCTGAACAACGGCATGAACCTCCTCAGCGTCGGCTCCGACTGGCAACAGGTCATCAAGGGCCTGGCCCTGTTGGCGGCGGTCGGCTTCGACGTGTGGAACAAGCGCAAGGTCGGTTCGTAAGTCAGCGAGGGTGCTCCGCCGGGAAGGCCGTACACAAGCTGCGGGCCGTACATGGCTGGTCGCGCAGTTCCCCGCGTCCCTTCGGGGCGCGGGCCCAGCGGGGCTCCTTTCAACTCACCTTCTCGGGAGCCGCTACATGGAACTGAACAGACGCACCGTCATCGCCGGAGCCGCGGCCGCGGGTGTCGCCGCCACCGCCATCGGAGGCACCGCGCACGCCACCGGAGGCAGGACCCCGGTGAAGTCGCTCTTCGGCAAGCTCGCCGACGGCACCAAGGTCTACCGTTGGTCGCTGGCGAACGGCGGGACAAAGCTCAAGGTCCTGTCGTACGGCGGGATCGTCCAGTCCCTGGAGATCCCCGACCGGCACGGCAAGTACAAGAACGTGTCGCTGGGCTTCGACAACATCGAGGACTACGTCGCCTCCAGCCCGTACTTCGGCGCACTGATCGGCCGGTACGGAAACCGCATAGCCAAGGGCCGGTTCACCCTCGACGGGACGGCGTACCAGCTCTCGGTCAATGACGGCGAGAACACCCTGCACGGCGGCGCCAAGGGCTTCGACAAGCGGGTGTGGGACGTCGAGCCCTTCACCAAGGGTTCCGATGTCGGCCTCCACCTGCACTACACGAGCGCCGCCGACGAGCAGGGCTTCCCGGGCACGCTCAAGGTCAAGGTCACGTACACGCTCACCGAGCACGGCGACTGGCGCATCGACTACGAGGCCACCACCGACAAGGCGACCGTCGTCAACCTCACCAGCCACGTCTACTGGAACCTGGCGGGCGAGGGCAGTGGCTCGGTCTACGACCACGAACTGAAGATCGCCGCCGCCCGCTACACGCCGGTCGACTCGGGGCTCATCCCCACGGGCGAGCTGGCGAAGGTCGCGGGCACCCCCTTCGACTTCCGGCGTACGAAGACGGTCGGCGAGGACATCCGGGTCGCGAACCAGCAACTGCTGTACGGCCAGGGCCTCGACCACAACTGGGCCCTGGACGAGGGGATCACGGCGAAGCCCGAGCACGCGGCGACCCTGCGGGACCCGTCCTCCGGCCGCACCCTGAAGATCGCCACCACCGAGCCGGGCCTGCAGTTCTACTCCGGCAACTTCCTGGACGGCACGCTGGTCGGCACGGGCGGGCACATCTACCGGCAGGGCGACGCGCTGTGCCTGGAGACCCAGCACTTCCCGGACTCCCCCAACCATGCGTCGTTCCCGTCGACCGTGCTGCGACCTGGGCAGACGTACCGTACGAGCACGGTGCACACGTTCGACACCTGAGGGTTCCGCGGGGGCGACGCATGAGGATCCGGCGGGGCAATGCTGGAGGATCCGACGGGGCGACGCGGGAGGATCCCGCGGGGGCTGAGGGCCTTAGGGTCCCCTCGGTTGCCTGTGATCATTAACCCTCACCAAATTCACACGAGTTGAACAGCGCCCCCTCTGTATCCGTACCTGTGGGTGGCCCGCGCTCCCCCGCGCGGGCCACCCACAGACGGAGGGCCCGTCCTCCCCACCGGGCCCGCCCCCTACGGAGGTTCCATGGCCGACAACGTCACCTCGCTGTTCCGCAGCACGGCGGCGCACAGCCCCTCAATGGCAGCGCTCACCCGTGAGGGCGGCGAAGGGGCCGGTCCGGTCGACTTCTGTATCCCGTGCAACCCGTACTTCCCGACGCCCGCCATGTTCGACGACCTGGCGGGCCGGCTGCGCGAGATCATCACGTACTACCCGAGCAGCGCCGACACCATCACGGCCGAGCTCTGCAACCTCCTCCAGCTCCCGCCGCAGTGCGTCGCGATGGGCAACGGATCGACCGAACTCATCACCTGGATCGACCACTTGCTGGTCCGGGAGTCGCTCGCGATACCCGTCCCCACCTTCGGCCGCTGGACCGACCAGCCGATGGAGACCGGCAAGCGCGTCGACATGTTCCCGCTGCAGGAGTCCAGCGGGTTCGCCCTCGACCTCGCCAAGTACGCCGAGTTCATCCGCGCCCGCGGCACCCGGGTCGCCGTCATCTGCAACCCGAACAACCCCGACGGCGGCTTCATACCCCGCCAGTCGCTCGTCCAGTTCATGGACGCGATGGCGGACCTGGACCTCATCGTCATCGACGAGTCGTTCCTGGAGTTCGCCGACGCGGAGCACGAGCCGAGTGTCGTCGAGGACGCCGTGATGCGCCCGAACGTCATCGTCCTGCGCAGCCTCGGCAAGAACTTCGGCCTGCACGGCATCCGCTTCGGCTACATGGTCGCCAACCCGGCGCTGGCCGGCAAGGTCCGCTCCATGCTGCCCAAGTGGAATCTCAACTCCTTCGCGGAGACCGTGGTGTTCATGCTCAAGAACCACGGCCAGGAGTACATGCAGAGCCTGCACATGGTCCGCCGGGACCGGCTCGACATGGCCCAGCAGCTCGCCCATCTGCCCGGTCTGACGGTCTATCCGTCGCAGGGCAACTTCCTCTTCGTACGCCTCCCCGTAGGCGCCGAAGGCACCGTGGTCCGGGACCGGATGCTCACCGAGCACCGCATCCTGGTCCGCGAGTGCGGCAACAAGATCGGTTCGTCGAGCCGCTTCCTGCGGCTCGTGGTGCGCCCCCAGGTGGACGTGCGTCGCCTGGTGTCCGGCCTGGAAGGGGTGCTCTACGGGACCAGGAGGGGAGCCGCCGTACCCGAGATGGTCAACGGGACCAACTACACCTCGGGTACGGCGGCGGTGGACCGGCTGGTCGGCGCCACGAACGGTGCGGGCATGCAGGGGCTGGCGGCGCAGGCCACGGCGATGCCGAGCCTCGCGGCGGCGCAGGCCGCCCCCTGGCCAGGACCGGCCCCGGCGCAGATCCCCGGTGCCATGCCGGGTCTGGCACCCGCCGCGGCACCGGCCGCCATGATGCCGCCGCCGGCCGCCATGATCCCGCCACCGGCCGCCCCGATGCCCGGGTACGCCCCGGTCCCGGCCGCCGGACTGCCCGCCTACACCCAGACCGGCATGCCCGGCATGGCCGCGGCCGTACAGACCCCCCAGCCCGGCGTGATGGCCCCCCAGCCCAGCGTGATGGCTCCCATGCCGGGAGCCCACCCCAGCGGACTGACCGCCGCCCAGGTCCGCGGCCGGACCCAGCCAGAACCTCCACCGCAACCTCAGGCCATGGGCTGGCCTGCCGCGGGAGCCATGTACAACCAGGCGGGTTAGTGCGGTGGGAGGGAACTACGCCCCTCCCCCAACTCCCGTCACACGCCTGCGATTTCACGTCGCACGCGTCCCACTCACGTGATCAGACAGCCCGTCAGATCCCTTGTCCGACAAGGAACTTGACGGGCTGTCACTTTGCCGAACACACAGCCCACCGACAGCTTCCGTCCCTAGGGTGCCATGTTCATGACAGAGACCCCAAAGGACACAACAGAAGCCCCGATCGGGCGCCGCACCGTGCTGATCGCCACAGGTGCCACAGCGGCAACGCTGGCCGTCGGCGTCACCGCAGCCCCTGAAGCCCTCTCAACCGACACAGCGGACGCGGCTCCCGCCGCCGCGGCGGCCGTCTGCACCCTCACCAAGGAGATGACCGAAGGGCCCTACTACCTGGACGGCGCCTACGTACGCGCCGACATCGGCGAGGACAAGGCGGGCATCCCCCTTCAGCTCACGCTCACCGTCGTCGACGACGACACCTGTGCGCCGCTGGACAAGGCCCTCGTCGAGATCTGGCACTGCGACGCGCTCGGTGAGTACTCCGGCTTCGTCGGCGGCAACGGGCACGACGAGCCCGACAACGGCACGTTCCTGCGCGGCGGCGTGCTGACCGGCACGGACGGCTTAGCGCGGATCACGACCCTCTACCCGGGCTGGTACCGCGGCCGCTGTATCCACATCCACCTCAAGGTGCACACCGGCGTCACGCTCACTGCCGACGGCTCGTTCACGGGCGGCCAGGAACTCCACACGGGCCAGCTCTTCTTCAGCGAGACGGTCACAACGGCGGTGGCCAGGATCTCCCCGTACGCCACCAACACCGTCACCCGCACCACCCTCGCGCAGGACTCCATCTACGACGACGGAGGCGCCGCCTCCGGCCTCCTCACGCTGGCGCTCCTGGGCACCTCGCCCTCATCCGGCTACGCCGGCACGCTCACGGTCGGCGTCGAAGCGAGCTGATCCGCACCCTCCCCGCACGGGGGCGGGCCCTGCCCAGATGTGGGCAGGGCCCGCCCCCGTACAGGATTTGGAGTCAGCGGGTGGTGAGCATTCCTTCCCGCAGACGCGCCAGGGTGCGCGTCAGAAGGCGGGAGACGTGCATCTGGGAGACGCCGAGGCGTTCGCCGATCTGTGACTGGGTGAGCTCGTCGACGAAGCGCAGCTGGAGGATGTGCCGGTCGCGGTCGTCGAGTTCGGCGATGAGCGGCGCGAGGGCGTGGAAGTCCTCCACCAGCTCCATCGCGGGGTCTTCCTCGCCGATGAAGCTGGCCAGGGCGGTCTCACCGTCGTCGCCGTCGCCGTGGATGGCGGCGTCGAGGGAGGTGGAGTTGTAGCCGTTGGAGGCCATGCGGGCTTCGATGACCTCGTCCTCGGTGAGGTCCATCAGAACGGCCAGTTCGCTGACCTTGGGAGCACGCCCCAGCCGGGTGCTGAGTTCTTCGGTGGCCTTGGCGAGTTCGACGCGGGCCTCCTGGAGCCGGCGCGGAACGTGGACAGCCCAGGACGTGTCACGGAAAAAACGCTTGATCTCGCCGACTACGTAGGGCACGGCGAACGTGGCGAACTGGGTCTCGCGGGTGAGTTCGAAGCGGTCGATGGCCTTGATGAGGCCGATCATGCCGACCTGGACGATGTCCTCCATGTCGTCGCCGCGGTGGCGGAAACGGCCCGCCGCGTAGCGGACCAGCGACATGTTCATCTCGATGAGGGTGTTGCGCGCGTACTGGTACTCGGGTGTCCCCTCCTCCAGTACGGCGAGTTGAGCGAAGAAACGCGTCGACAGGTCGCGGGCGTCCTTCGGCGCGACCGTCTGCGGGTCGACGATCTCCGGCAGCCCCGCGAAACCGGCGTCCGTGTGTGTCCGGACTGCCGTCGTCATGGTCGCCATCGTCGTCATCGTTGCCCTCCCTGGTCCGTCGGCCCTCTGCCATCCCCAACAGAAGCGTGTCCGGCGTCTACCCGCGCATCGCCACCTCACTCCCCTCGGCACGTATAAATATGTGAAGCCCTCCCCATGGCCGGTCCTGCGTGACAAGCGGCGACTCAAGGTCTGCTCGGGAGGGCGTTACAGCGCGCGCTTCAGGGGCAGGCGTTCATCCTGAACGGAAGCCACCCCGTACGAGGAGGGCTTATGCGAACGCGACACCCGCGAGCGCACAACAGGCCTTGGGACCACGCGGTATTCGACGCCCGGCCCGAGGCCATCGCGGACGCGCGGGACCTCGCCCACGCCTTCATGAACAGCCTCACGCCGGCGGTGGACGAACTGGCCGCGTCCAGCGTCACCCTCGTGGTGTCCGAACTCGTCACCAACGTCGTACGGCACGCACAGGGCACCTCCTGCTCCCTGCGCCTGTGGGCGCGCCCCGGCACCATCACCGTCGCCGTCACCGACGCGGATCCACGACCCCCGCGGGAACGCGCCCCTGACCTCACAGGCGGAACAGGCGGGTTCGGCTGGCCGATGGTCCAGAGCCTGTCCAGGTCGGTCACCGTGAGCACGGGGCCGGGCGGCAAGACCATACGGGCGGAGCTTCCTCGGTAGGCCGGGCATCGCCCACTCACCCGTAGAAGGGGCGGAAGCCCAGGCGGACGCCGCCCGACTACCGTTGCTCCCCATGACAGCCACCGAGACGGACATCACGGAGGACTTGATCCGGGATCTGCTGTGCGAGCAGCACCCCGATCTCGCGGATCGGCCCTTGAAGCTCGGAGCGTGTGGCTGGGACAACCAGGTGTGGCGGCTCGGCGACGACCTCGCCGTCCGGTTGCCCTGGGCGACGCAGTCCGCGGACGCGCTGCTGCGCAAGGAACACGCCTGGCTGCCCATCCTCGCCCCGCGCCTTCCTCTGCAGATTCCCGTCCCACAGCGCCTTGGTGAGCCCTCCGAACGGTTTCCGCGCCCCTGGCTCGTCACCACCTGGGTACCGGGCGATCCCGCCGACCGCGCCCCCGTTACGCGCGCCGCGGAGGCGGCCGTCACCTTGGCCGGCTTCCTGACCGCCCTCCACCGCCCAGCCCCCGACGGGGCGCCCGCAGGCCGGGACCGCGGTGGCCCGCTGGCCGACACCGCCGAAAACTTCGCCCAAGGGCTCGCCTCGGCCACCGAACTGGGGTTGATCCGCGACCCGGACGCCGTCCGCGCGGTCTGGGAAGACGCCGCCGCCGCACCCGAATGGGCAGGCCCAAGACTCTGGCTCCACGGCGACCTGCACCCAGCCAACATCCTGACCACGAACGGCACCTTCTGCGGCGTGATCGACTTCGGCGACCTCTTCGCCGGCGACCCGGCCTGCGACCTCGCCGCCGCCTGGACCCTGCTGCCGGACGGCGCCGCCGACCTCTTCCACGAGACCTACCGGCCAAGCCCGGACGCCGCGACCCGCCGCCGCGCACGCGGCTGGGCGGTGCTGCGCGCCCTCGCCTGCCTCCACATCGGAGACGCCGGCGTCCACGGCCGCCCCGGCGGCAAGCCCACCTGGGGCCCACCCGCCCAGGCCGCACTGCAACGCCTCACCGCATCGGTCCACCAGTAGCAGACCGCATCCAGTTGTTCACCAACCCGCCGGCGAAGATCGTAATTCTCTCGTCTCGCCTCCGGGCCAGGAACTACCGTCGCGAGCATGGTCGAACACGATGCCCTCAGTGCCACCCGCGAGGGTTACGACGCTGCTGCCACCACCTATGCGGAGCTGTTCCGCGACACGTTGCGAGACAGTCCCCTGGACCGCGCGATCCTGGGTGCCTTCGCCGAGGTCGTACGTGCGGGTGGGGACGGTCAGATCGCGGACCTGGGGTGTGGGCCTGGCCATATCACCGCTCATCTGGACGAGCTGGGGCTGACGGTGTTCGGTGTCGACGCCTCTCCCGCGATGATCGAGTTGGCTCGGCAGGCCTATCCGGGCCTGCGGTTCGACGTGGGCTCGATGGCCGCGCTGAACATCGCTGACGGTGTGCTGGGCGGCGTACTCGCGCGTTGGTCCATCATCCACACGCCACCGCAGGAACTCCTCGTCATCCTGGCGGAGTTCCATCGCGTGCTGGCACCTGGCGGCCACCTTCTCATCTGCTTCTCGGCAAGCGATGGTCCCTCTCACCCGACGCAGGTCTTCGATCACGCGGTTGCGCCGGCCTATCGGTGGTGGCCTGATCACCTCGCCGCGCTGTTGCGCGAGTCCGGGTTGGCCGAGGTGGCCCGGATGGTTCGCGAACCGCAGCCCACCGACCGGCGGCAGTTCCAGGCGGTTCAGCTGTTGGCCCACAAGGCCTAGGCAAGGAGCCGGCCTTCGCGTTCGGCCTCGGCGATGTGGGCGATCAGGCACCCGTTCGGGTGCGTGTGCCCCGTGCTCCTGCGGGCAGCGGAGCGGGATGAGTTACGCCCCCGTAGTACGCCACGTAGGACGAGTAGGACACGTAGGGCGGGCCCGGGCGGTAGCCGCCCGCGTCAGCGCGGCTACCCAGGAGCCTCCCAGGCTGTGCCGGTACGGTCCGAGCCGGGCGGCGCGGCATCCCTGTGAGAGCCGGGGCACCCCTGTGAGAGCCGGCGCGCGATCCCGCCGAGCTGCCGTTCACGCGCCGGGGCGCGGTGCGGGCGAGCCGGATCCGCCGTGCGCCGCGCCGGTATCTCTCGATCATTCGGACGATGGCTCGCCCACGGGCCGGACAGGCGGAATGGACACGTGATACAGGCCGGAAGCGTCGCCGCCGAGCACCGGCGGCAGCAACACCAGCCCCTCGAACACGACCCGCCTCCGTCGGCACGGGAGAAGTCGCCGTCCGCTGCCGGGGGCGCACAACGCAAACCACGGCTGTACGTGATCGACGCACTCCGGCTGGTGGCCGCTCTGATGGTGGCGCTGCACCACTACATCGGCACCTATCGGGCCAACCAGCCGGACAACCAGATCTGGGACCGTCCGGTCTCGGAGATCTTCCCCAGTCTCTTCCCGGTCGCCACCTACGGCTGGATCGGCGTCGAGTTCTTCTTCGTCATCAGCGGCTTCGTCATCTGTATGTCCAGCTGGGGCCGGCGGGCCAGGGACTTCTTCGTCTCGCGGGTCATCCGCCTCTACCCGGCCTACTGGTTCGCGGTGCTGTTCACCACGGCGGTACTCACGCTGTGGCCTGCGGAGTTCACCGCCATCCCCTCCTCGAAGGTCATCCTCAATCTCTCCATGCTCCAGCAGGGCGAGGGAGCGCCGGCGGTGGACGGCGTGTACTGGACGCTCTGGTCCGAACTGCGCTTCTACGTCATCTTCATGCTGGTGGTGGCGACCGGACTGACGTACCGCAAGGTCGTGATGTTCTGCTGCGTCTGGGGCGCGCTCGCGGCGGTCGCGCACAACTCCGGGATTCCGCTGCTGGTGACGGTCGCCAACCCCGATGCCGCGTGGTTCTTCATCGCCGGCCTCGCCCTGTACCTCATGCACCGCTTCGGCCAGGACCTGCTGCTGTGGGGCATCCTGGGCCTGGCCTGGGTGATGTCCCAGAACCAGTTGCTGACCCGGATCAGTGTGGAAAAGGTGTCGAGCTGGTCCGGGTCGCTGATCCTCTACACGCTTTTCCTGCTCCTCATGGTGGGCATCGCACTGGGCCTGACCGACCGGATCCAGTGGAAGTGGCTGGCCACCGCGGGATCGCTCACCTATCCCTTCTACCTCCTGCACTACGGCGTCGGCACCACGCTGATCCACCATCTGCACGACCACATCGACGCCCGACTGCTGGTCCCGGCGGTCATCGTCGCGATGCTCGCCCTGAGTTGGCTCGTCCACCGCTTCGTCGAGGCACCGCTGGCACGGAAGCTCAAGCAGGGCCTGACCAGCGCGTTCAGCAGGCTCGACGCCAAGCACTGAGCCGCGTCTTCCGGCATGATCCGCCGGACAGGCCCTAAGGGTTCCCGGATGGGATCCAGTCCTCGTTGTGCCGATGGCGGCCGAGTCCCACTGCCTGGAATTCGTCCTCGACCGCACCGGCCACCGCGCCGAGCCGGCGAAGAGCCTGGGAGATCGGGCTCCCGGCGGTGGGAAACGGCTGGCCCTCCGAGGTGTGCAGCGGCCCGAGCACCACGGCACCATCGGCCCAGACGACGGCGCGCTGTTCGCCTACGCCGCCGAAGTACTCGGCTTCCGTATAGGCGACGGGTCCGGCCAAGGACCACTGCGTGAGCAGTCCGTCGAAGCCGCCCGGCAGCCGCCAGAAACCCAGCGGCCCGACCGTATTGCCGTCCGTAACGTCTGTAACGTCCGTGACGTCCGTGACGTCCGTGACATCCGCGACGTCCGCGACGTCCGCGACGGCATCGAAGAGCTGGTCCGTCATCGGCATCAGCGACAGGCCCTGCCCAAGAGGCGCCACAGTGGCGCCGGCGAGATCCTGTGAGACAGCTCGCAGCAACTCTTCTCCGGCGATCACCGCCTGGAGTTCATAACCCACTTGTGGCCTCCTGCACCGACTGGAGACCTCATCCTGCCCCACCGGCCCGGGCAGAACCGCACGCCATCCCTCGCTGAACTGCCCCGCGCCTGCCTCCTGGTTGACCTGGTCAAGCCGGCCAACCCGGCCAAGGAGTCATGCAGAGGGCGTGTTGAAGTAGTGACCCTTGTCGAGGTCCTCCAGGAGCCCGGGTTGGGTCGGCTGCCAGCCGAGCAACTCGCGGGTCAGCTCGCTGGATGCCGGACTGTCGGCCCCCAGGAAGCCGGCCAGCCAGCCGAAGTGCTCGCTCGCGTCCTCAGGGGAGACGGAGGCCACCGGGATGTCGAGATGACGTCCGATCACTTCGGCGATGGTGCGGATCGGCACGCCCTCCTCGGCGACGGCGTGCAGCGTCGAGCCCGCCGGGGCCTTCTCCAGTGCCAGGCCGATGAGGCGCGCGGTATCGAGCCGGTGCACGGCGGGCCAGCGGTTGGACCCGTCACCGATGTAGCCGGAGACACCCTTGCCGCGGGCGATGCCGACGATGGCCGTCATGAAACCGTTGTCTCCTTCGCCGTGATTGGTCGGCGAGAGCCGCACAACGGACGAGCGGACGCCGCGGGACGCGAGGGAGAGCACGAACTCGGCGGTGGCCAACCGGGTCCGCGGGCCTTCGCCCCAAGCGGCGTGAGCCGGGTCGGGAACATGCCCGTCCTCCTCGGTCGCCACACGCCCGGGGGCGAGCCCGATCGTCCCGGAAGCGATGAGCAATGGCCGGTCCGAACCCGCGAGCGCCTCGCCGAATGTCTCGACGGCACGGCGATCCGCATCGGCGGCGCCCTGGAAGCCCCCCGAGAAGGCGAGGTCGTGCTTGAACGCGAGGTGGATCACACCGTCCGACGCGGCGGCCGCCTCTCGCAGACCGTCGAGGTCGTCGAGCGTGCCGCGATGCACCTCCACTCCGGCCGCGGTGAGGGCGGCGGCCGAGGCGTCCGAGCGGGCGAGCCCGGTGACCTGGTGGCCCGCGCCGATGAGTTCGGGGACGACGGCGGATCCGATCCAGCCGGACGCACCCGTCATGAAAACGCGCATGGGAAACCTCCTGAGTAGTTTCGACCGCTCGCATTACGGCGAGCGGTCGATGTCAGCGACTGTCATCAACCTACACCTGATGCCAGTCACTGTCATCACATAGAATCTGGGCATGGGTCGATGGGAACCGAACGCGCGCGGCCGGCTGGAACGCGCCGCACTGGAGCTCTACAGCGAACACGGGTTCGAACAGACCACCGTGACCGAGATCGCCAAGCGGGCGGGACTCACGGAGCGAACGTTCTTCCGGCACTACGCCGACAAGCGCGAAGTCCTGTTCGGGAACGCGACCTCACTGGAGGAGCTCCTCGTGGGCGCCCTCAACGGCGCGCCCGAGTCCGCGGCCCCGATCGACGCGGTGGCCGTGGCCCTCGACGCCGCCGCGGCGGTCTTCGAGGATCGCCGCGAACACTCCCAGAAGCGCCAGAAGGTCATTGTCGCGAACGCGGAACTGCGAGAGCGCGAGCTGATCAAGCTCGCGTCACTGTCCGCGGCACTCGCCGACGCGTTGCGCGGACGCGGTGTCGCCGACCCGGCCGCGAGCCTGGCCGCCGAGGCGGGGATCGCCGTCTTCAAGATCGCGTTCGAACGCTGGGGCGGCGAAACCAACCAGCGACCGATCGCACAGCTCATGAGAGAGTCACTCGACGAGCTCAAGGCTGTGACCGCGGGCAAGTAGTCAGCGTTCTTCCCTATCGGTCCGATAGGGAAGAACGGGACGTGACGCTCAGGGCAGAACCTGAGCGCGCACGTACTGCGGAATGAGGACGCTTCACAGACGGAACCCGGCCCTCCGCCGGAGGCTCTCACCTCCCCGGCTACCTCAGCGGGCCCGGTCCGGCTCATCCCCGGGGTGTATCACCCTCCGCTCGCAGGCATATCTGCGGCTACGCCCGGTCGCCGAACCCTCCTCCGGACAGCACCGGTGACCTGCGGTTTCCGTGAAGGGCCTACCGCCCGCCGAGCCTTGTGACCGTCTCGTCGCACACGCTGCCGCAACCGCCGTACGCAGCCCAGTGTCCCTCTGCACGCCGGCCGCCCACTAGGTCGCGGCCGACGATTTCCAGGGGGAGAACACCATGCACAACATCACGCGCGACACCAAGGGCAGCGCATCCACGGCCGGTTCAGGCCACCGCCGCCTCACCGCACTCGGACTCGCGGTGCTGTTCGCCGCGGCCGCCGTCGCCACCACCGGGTGCGGCGGGAACTCCGATGCGGCCGCCCGTACGACCACCGCCAAGCCGGCGTCTCCGACTGCCACCGGGCTGGGCGCGGTGGAGGGCAAGGCCTACGGATACACCCCGTACGTCTGGGCCACCCGCGCGCCGAGCACGATCGGCGTCTACGGGCTCGTCCTGCGCGGCCAGAGCTTCACCGTGGGCGGCCAGGTGAAGATGGCCCTCTTCAAGGACGGCGGCGTGCCGGGCGTTCCCAGCTGGTACAAGACCACCACCGCGCGCTCCGTCTCCGGGCGCCACGGCGGGGCCTTCGACTTCACGACCGGTCTGCTGGACTGCACGGCCTACGGCTACGCGAAGAACTCGACCCTGATGGCCCTCGACGTGACGACCAACACCTGGTCCACCAAAGCCCGCGTCTCCACGGGCTGCGGCAACGACTGAGCACAGTGCCGGTGACGTCAGGGGTTCGGCCGACCCGGCGTGGGTGAGCCGGCGTAGGTGAGCCGGCGTAGGTGAGCCGGATCGGCCGCCAGGACCTGTCCGGCGCATGGCCGCCTTTGCCGCCGCACCGGCCGGCGACCAGGCCGCCACGCCGGACGTCGGTGTGGATTCCCTCCACGAACTCGTACGGAATGGTCTGTGCGGTGGCGATGGCCTCAGCCTTCACCGGTGGGCCGTCGTCCTGCCGGACCGTCGGCTCCAGCAGCGCCCGTACCGTGTAATCCGCCCGCGCCGGGATCCTCATACGACCATTGTGGGACGAATCGCTGTGGACAATGGCCGCACCCGAGCCGCCGCTGTCCAGGGGAGAACCGCATGGTGTTGAGCAGACGTACCTTCAGCGCACTCGCCACAACCACCGCCCTCGGCCTCTCCCTGAGCGGCAGTGGGAGCGGCAGCGCGTACGCCGTCGGTACCGCGCCCACCGGACCCGCGCCCGGGCCGCCGGGTGCCGACGGCGACCGGCACACCGTCGGCTTCGACAGGTACTCGATGCTGATCGACGGCAGGCGCGTCGTCCTGTGGTCCGGCGAGGTCCACCCCTTCCGCCTGCCGAGCCCGTCCCTGTGGCTGGACGTCCTGCAGAAGCTGCGCGCCCACGGCTACAACGCGATCAGCATCTACGTCTCCTGGAACTACCACTCCCCCGCGCCCGGGACGTACGACTTCACCGGCGTCCGCGACCTCGACCTGTTCCTGCGGATGGCCACCGAGACCGGTCTGTACGTGATCCTGCGGCCGGGTCCGTACATCAACGCCGAGGTCGACGCGGGCGGTTTCCCGGGCTGGCTGACCGCCACCGAGGGCACGGCGAGGACCTCGGACCCGACCTATCTGAAGCACGTCGACGAGTGGCTGACCGTCGTCGACCGGATCGTCGCCCGGCACCTCTACACCGACGGCGGCGGCACGGTCGTCCTCTACCAGCTGGAGAACGAGTACGCGGACCACGTCACCAGCCCCCTCGGCCGCGACTACATGGCCCACCTGTACGCCAAGGTCCGCGACGACGGCATCGACGTACCGTTGTTCCACAACGACAAGGGCAGGAACGGGGATTGGGCACCCGGCACCTTCGACACGGGCGGGGAGAGCGGGCGTTACCTGTATGGCTTCGACGGGTATCCCACGCCCTTCAAACCCCCGCCGGACTGGGGCTACTTCGGTATCGGCGGTACGAAGGGGGGCTCGACGGCGAGTCCTCGAACCCCGGGATTCATGCCCGAGTTCGGGGGCGGCTGGTTCGATCCGTGGGGTGGCGTCGAGTTCGACGGCAAGGGGTACGCGGAGTCGGCCAGGACGCGTGACGCGGCGTACGAGCGGCGCTTCTACCTCACCAACCTCGCCAACGGCATCAAGGTCCACAACGTCTACATGACCTTCGGCGGCACCTCCTGGGGCTGGCTGCCCGCGCCGATCGTCTATACGTCGTACGACTACGGTGCCGCCCTGGACGAGGCACGGCAGCCGACCCCCAAGCTGGTCCCGATGCACCAGATCGGGCAGTTGCTGCACTCCGTGCCCGACCTGGCCAAGCTGGACCGCGCGGAGCCGGTCGCCGGGACGGACCCGCAGGTCAAGGTGTATCCGCTGGTCAACCCGGACACCGGCGCGCACTTCTACGTCGTACGCAACGACACCGCGGCGGAGGTGACGACGGCGCTTCCCTTCGCGGACCTTCCGCTCACCGTGCCCGCCCTCGACGCCCGGCTGCTGGCCACCGGGATCGCCCTGGGGCGAAGGAAGTTGGCGTACTCGACCGCGCAGCCGATGCTGTGGCTCGCGGCCGGTCGGCAGGACATCGCCGTGCTCACCGGCCGCTCAGGAGAGACGACCGAGACCGCGCTGGAGTGCGCGAGTGAGCCGACGGTGACCGTGCTGGCGGGGGCCGCGGCATATGAGTACGAGAGTGGTGTGCTCCGGGTCTGGGCTCAACTCGGCGGACTTACGCGAGTGTTGGTGGAGGGCGGCGGTGCCTCGGCGCCGCTTCTGCTGCTTCTCGCGGACGACGAGACCTCCGGGCGGCTGTGGCGGTACGACACCCCGTCGGGACCGGTGCTGGTACGCGGCCCCGCACTCCTGCGCACCGCCGCCCTGCGCGGCTCGACCGTCCATCTCACCGGGGACACGGTGGAGGCGGCCGATCTTGAGGTGTGGGGGCCGCGCGGGGTGAGTGAAGTCGTCTGGAACCAGGGGGCGTTGAGGACGCACGCCACTCCCTCCGGGAGCCTGCGGGCCGAGCAGCGGCTGCCCGGCGTACCGGGTGTCCTGCTCCCCGTGCTGACCGACTGGCGGCGGTCCGACGAAAACCCGGAGTCCGCCGCGGACTTCGACGACTCGGGGTGGACGGTCGCGGACAGGACGTCCTCGTACAGCACCACCCCCGTACCGGCCGGGCGGCCCGTGCTGTTCGCCGACGACTACGGCTTCCATTACGGAGACGTCTGGTACCGGGGGCACTTCGAGGGTGCCACGGAGTCCGTGTCCCTCGACTTCACCACGGGAACGCAGGGTGTGCTGATGGCGTGGCTGGACGGGGAGCCGCTGGGGACGCATCGGATGCCGGTGCCGGACAAGAAGACGGTCAGGCAGGGGACTTGGGCCGACACGGCGGTCTTCCCCCTCTCCTTCGGCGAGGGGCCGCACGTCCTCTCCGTCCTCGTCCGCCGTATGCAGCACGACCAGGACGGGAAGGCGGACGACACCCACAAGGCGGCCCGCGGGCTGACTGCGGTGACCTTCAACGGGGCTTCCCCCGCCGTCACTTGGCGGATCCAGGGTGAGGCGGCCGCCGACCCGGTACGCGGACCGCTCAACCACGGCGGGCTGTACGGGGAACGCGAAGGCTGGCATCTGCCCGGGTTCGCGGACGACGGCTGGAAAGCGGCCGACTTCCCGCGGGCCGAGCGGCGGCAGGGCGTCGTCTGGTACCGCACCGGGTTCCGGCTCTCCATCGACACCGGCGTCGACGCCTCGGTCGGGCTCACGCTCACCGACGACCCGGCCCGCGCCTACCGCGTCCAGATCTTCCTGAACGGCTGGAACATGGGCCAGTACATCAACGACGTAGGCCCCCAGCACACCTTCGTCCTGCCGAACGGGGTGCTGCGCACGCGTGGCGCGAACACACTGGCCCTGGCTGTACTGTCCGACGGGACCACACCCTCGGGTCCGGGCGAGGTGAAGCTGACGCTGCTGGGCAGCGCGGCCGGAGGGGTACCGGTGACGGTGGTGGACTCTCCCGGCCACGCTCGCACGAGCTAGGACGTGTCCGGCCGGATCACGTTCCGCGTCAGCAAGGGGCTCTCTTCGGTCGCGGCTAACCCGCGAACGCCGGCTGCGGGAGCCCCTTCCCGGCGCCCGGCACCACCAGCACCGAGCCCGACAGCGGATGCGGCGCCTCCAGGCCCGTACGAGCTGTGGTGATGTACAGGTCGGTGAGGTCGGCGCCGCCGAACGCGCAGGCGGTGGGGCGGAGTACGGGCAGTTCGAGCACGCGGTCGAGGTTCCCGTCCGGGGTGTAGCGGTGGACCACGCCGCCGTCCCAGAGGGCCACCCAGACGCAGCCGTCGGCGTCGACGGTGAGACCGTCGGGGAAACCCTCGTCCACCGCCGCCAACTGCCGCCTGTTGAGCGGCAGTTGGTCATCGCCGATGTCGAACACGTCGATGCTTCGGGTCGGCGAGTCGATGTAGTACATCAGCCGGCCGTCGGGGCTCCAGCCGATGCCGTTGCTGACGGCGACGGAGTCGAGGATGGTCCGCACGGTGCCGTCGGGGGCGAGCCGGGACAGGGTGCCGCCGCCCGGTGCCTCGTCGTAGCGCATGGTGCCGAACCAGAGGGAGCCGTCGGGTGCGACCGCCGCGTCGTTGCCACGGCGGGCGGGGACGAACTCCCGGTGCAGCCACCGGAAGCCGTCGATGCCGTCGTAAATCGCCACGCCGTCACGGAGGTTGGCCACCAGGCCGCCGCCCGTGCGCGGCTTCGCGGCGCCCACGTGCTGCTCGGTGACCATGACCGTGCGGCGGCCGGTGCCGGGGTCGTACGTGTGGACCCGCGAGCCGAGGATGTCGACCCAGATCAGCCGCTGCTCCCGGGAGTCCCACGTGGGCCCCTCCCCCAGAGTCGCGTGCTCGTGTACGGCGACCTCGATCGCCGTCATCCCACGCTCCGGTGGCCGAGCCGCTCGGACAGCTCGACGGCACCCTTCGCGGCGAGCTGCTCCAGTTCGGCGCGGCGCTCGTCGCTCCAGCGGATCATCGGTACGGAGATGGAGAGGGCGGCGACGACCTGGCCCGTGCGGTCGCGCACCGGGGCGGCGACGCAGCTGACATCCGGATTGGACTCGCGGCTCTCCACGGCGATGCCCCGGCTGCGGATCTCGGCGAGGGCCTCTCGCAGCGCGGCCGGCTCGGTGATGCTGTTGGGCGTCATCGCGACCAGCTCGGCGTCGTCCGGGACGCGGGACGTCAGCTCCTGATCGGGGAGCGAGGCGAGCAGCATCTTGCCGACGGAGGTGCAGTGGGCCGGCAGCCTGCGGCCCGCGGCGGACACCATGCGCACGGCGTGCGTGGAGTCGACCTTCGCGATGTAGATGACGTCGGTGCCCTCCAGGATCGCGACGTGCACCGTCTCGTCGCAGGTCTCGGCGACCGAGCGGGCGACCTGCTGGCCCTCGGCGGCGAGGTCCAGCTGCTCCGCGTACCGGCTGCCCAGCTGGTAGGGCCGCACACCGAGCCGGTAGCGTCCCGGCTGGCTGGGCACCCCCACGATGTACGAGCGGGCGGCGAGCGTGGTGACCAACTCGTGCACGGTCGTGCGGGGCAGCTGGAGCCTGCGCACGATGTCGGGGGCGGAGAGCGTGCCGTCCCCGTCGAGGAAGAGCTCGAGTATGTCCAGAGCTCGGGTCACGGCAGGTACAAGGCGTCCCACAACCGGCCCCCTCCCTTGTGTTCGAAATGCCAACAGCCGATCGGCATGGCGAACATAGGTTACTCATAGTGGTCTTGGGTGGGCAATGGGTGTGCGCTGTGCGTGACCGCAGGGGCATGTGGGGCAGGTGACTACCGCCGGGCTCTCGGATCGCCCAGTTCCCCGCGCAGGCGTTGCGCCCTGAGCACCAGCTCCAGTTCGAAGCGGCGGTCCGGGTCGTCGACCTCGTCGCCCCACAGTTCCCTTATCTGGCGCAGGCGGTAGCGGACGGTCTGCGGGTGAACGCCTAAGCGGGCCGCGACCTCGGGGGCGCCACCGCGTGTTTCCAGCCAGGCGAGCAGGGTCTCGGCGAGGCGGCGGCCGTGGGTGGGGCCGCAGTGGGCGAGGGGCGCGAGGCAGCGCAGGGCGAGGTCGTCGATGAGCTCCTCGGGCTGGAGGAGGACCAGCGCCTCGGTGTGTTCCGTGCAGTGCAGGACCTCACCGGACGGGAGCAGGCGCCGCTCCATGAGGCGTACGGCGGCCTCCGCCCAGCGCAGCGACTTCGCGGCGTCGGCGAGCGGCACCGGGGGGCCGATGGCGCCGGACCAGCCGGTCAGCGCGCGGTGCAGCAGCTCGGGGCGGCCCGCGGCGTCCGGTTCGGGGACGACCATGCGGGGCTGCTCGTACTCCATGTCGAGCAGTACGCCCTGGCTCACGGCGGGCGCGACGGCCTCGCGGGCGGGGCGCAGCAGTACCCCGACGGCGACCTTGTCGGGCAGCTGCCAGCCGATGCGGGCGGCGCGTTCGACGAGCGCCTCGGCCGGGTCGCCCCGGTGGTGGTGCTCGGAGAGCAGGAGCTCCATCAGGCGGCGCTGGAGGCGCAGGCGCTCCCCGGCCTGCCGGGCGGCGGCCTCCGCGTAACCGCGTACGGACTGGTCCACCAGACCGTCCAGGTATTCGTAACCGGCGTCGACGAGTTCGTACATGGCCGGTGGCGGGATCTCGACCCGCTGCCCGATCTCGGCGAACCGGCGCCAGGCCAGCCGGACCCCGAGCCGGTAGATCGCCTGGAGCGAGTCGAGGCTGCGGCCGTTGAGGCCCTCGCCGCGGCCGAACTCCTGGAAGACCTCCGGGTGGACGCGGGGCCGGCCCTCGGCGGTCTCCAGGTGCTGCACGAACACCTCGATGGCGCGGCGAATGCCGATCAGCGCCATGGGCTCGCCGGAGTCGTCGAGGAAGACGGGCAGCGTCGGGTACTCGTGGCGGATCTCCTGGAGGATCTCCTCGGCGAGCACCGGCGCCTCGGCCATCGCGAGCGCCGCGAACTGACGTACCTGGAGGCGGGGCACGTCGCGCCAGGCCGAGCGCGTCGTGACGGTTGCCGGGCGCGGGGTCGCCGTCGGCGCTCCGGTGAGTGACGGGCCGGGAGTGGTCACCGTCGGGGTTCCCGCGCGCGACGGGCGGGGCGGCATGTCAGCGCTCCTGACCGGCGTTCTCGTACGTGATGAGCGGGGTGTTCGGCTGGTCGGGGGTCGCGTCGAGCAGGGCGACGATGCCGAGGGCGGCACCGACCGCGAGTGCGGTGGCGCCAAGGACGGTCAGTGCGGCGGCGAGCAGTCTGGACATCGCGGGTCAGCCTCTCTGTCGGAGGTCGTCCCCACCCCGGCCGCTTCGTCCGCGACCGTGGTCATCCCATGGTCGTGCGGTCGGCGACCCCTGCCCGTTCCCCGTGGTGCGTTCCCGATGTTCGCCGGTCCCGGCCGGCAAGTCCACAGTCTCGACAATGCATTGACACTCCGTCAAGGGTGCGCCTACGGTTCCCGGCCCATACCGCAGGTGCACTTTCCCCACGGTGTCGACCCGCCCGCACGACCCGCGTGTCGAGCCGTCTCACGCCCTCTGGAGTGCCCGGATGCACCGGAAAGCCTCGCCCGTCTCCCTCATCCTTCTGGGCCTCGGGACCTTTCTCCTCGTGCTGGCCCCGCTGCTCGCTTGGTACGTGAAACCACATGCCGCCGTGAATCCGATCGACATCGACCAGACCGCCGTCTACACGGGCACAGGCAGCGTCTTCGACGTCGACAAGGTCGAGACCGTGCCCGACCAGAAGATCACCGTCACGCAGAAGGTACGCGGTGACGTCGCCGCCAGCGAGACCAGCGGAAACGGGGTCTGGGACGTGACGACCACGGTCGACACCGACAAGTCGCTGCCCGCGGCGGACCCGCACGACGCGCTGGAGTTCACCCCGCACCGGTGGGTCATGGACCGGACGACCAACGAGCCGGTGCACTGCTGCCAGGAGAAGCCGTACATCCAGGGCGAGGCGTACCTGAAGTTCCCCTTCGACGTGCAGAAACGCGCGTACCGCTGGTGGGACAACTCCCTTGGGGCAACGGTGACTTTGAGCTACCGGGGTACCAAGAAGATTCAGGGGTACGAGGGTTATCGCTTCACCGGCACGGTCCCGGCGACCAAGACCGGGACGCGGCTCGTACCGGGCGCGATCGTCGGCGAGCCCGAGCGCAGCCAGGTGCTCGCCGAGGAGTGGTACGCCAACCACCTCGTCGAACTCGTCGTCGACCAGCGCACGGGCCGTGTGCTGTACGCGCAGGTCGGACCCCGTAGGACGCTGCGGGCGCCGGGCGGGACGAAGGACGCCGCGGTGCTGCTGGACGCCGAGAAGCTCGCCTTCACCACCGACACCCAGAAGTTCGCGGTGGACCGGGCCAAGGAGGAGAGCGGCCAACTGCGCGCGGTGGGACAGACGTTGCCGATCGGGGCGGGTGCGCTGGGACTGGTACTCGCCGCGGTGGGAGTCGTTTTGGTGGTACGCGGCCGTCCGCATCCCGATACGCCCGAGTCCTCCCAGCCTGCGTCCACGATGTGATGAGGCGTCAGCTCACAAAGCTGAAAAATTGTCACCTAGGTGAGTAGCAGCATCGAACCGCTGGGCGAAAACTGTCCACCCCCACCCGAGCACAGTCCGTTCACACCACCGATACAGCCAACGCCCACAAACCCCACAGACCGGCACATCCGCAGGACCCACCGGACCCCCACATCCGCAGGACCGACCGCCAGTTCCACACCCTGCACCCTGCTAGATGAACCACCGTCCGACCCCCCACGCTGAGTTCCGCACCCTGAGACGAGTTGGAGCACCAATGCCCCAGCACGTGCCGTCCCCGCTGCGCCCCGCGTTCCCGCGCTCCGCGCAGCACCTTCCGGCGCTTCCCCAGCCGCCGCGCCGAATCGTCTTCCTTGCCCGCCGTGATCTCGACAACCCGGCGGCCGGCGGCTCCGAGCTCCTGGTCGACCGCCTCGCCGAGGGGCTGACCCAGCTCGGCCACCAGGTCACCCTGCTGTGCGGTGGGCCGGCGGCCTACCGCGACTACCGGGTCGTCTCGGCGGGCGGCGACCTGGGCCACTATCTGCGCGCCCGCCCCACGTTCCACCGGCAGGTCGGTGACTGCGACCTGCTCGTCGAGGTGTCCAACGGCATGCCGTATCTGGCGCCGCTGTGGCACCACGGCCCCACACTCTGCCTGGTCAACCATGTCCACACCGACCTGTGGCGGATGCGGTTCGGCGGGCCGCTGGCGCCCGCCGCCCGGATCGGCCGAAGACTCGAACACTGGGCGCTGGCGGGCGTCGCACAGCGCCGCAACCTGCTGGTCGCCGTCTCCCCGTCGACGGCACACGCGCTGCACGCGATCGGCGTCGAGCGGGACCGTATCCGGGTCGTGCACAACGGGGTCGAGGAGCCGGGCCTCCAGGGCTCGCGCTCGCCGGAGCCGCTGTTCGTGGCGATGGGGCGGCTCGTCGAGTACAAGCGGATCGATCTGCTGCTGCGGCTCTGGGAGCGGGTACGCCCGGTCACGGGCGGCCGTCTGGTGATCGTCGGGGACGGCCCCGAACGGGAGCGCCTGGAGCAACTCGCGGGCCCCGGCGTGGAGTTCGCCGGCCATGTCTCCGAGGCCGAGAAACACCGGCTGCTGTGCGCCGCGTGGCTGCTGCTGCACCCCTCGGCGGTCGAGGGCTGGGGCCTGGTGGTCACGGAGGCGGCGGTCCGCGAGACCCCGGCGGTCGCCTTCGACGTACCCGGTCTGCGCGACTCGGTGGTGGACGGCGAGACGGGTGTCCTGGCCCGCGGCGAGTCCTCCTTCGCCGCGGCCTGGTGCACCCTCGCCCTGTCCGCCCACCGCCGCACCCTCATGGGCAGGACGGCCCGCGACCGCGCCGCGCAGTACCGCTGGAACCACACGGTCCGCCGGTTCAGAGCGGTGGCCGCGGAGGCGGTGAGGGGCTGGGCACCATGAGTGGCCGCGGAGGCGACGAAAGGGTGGGCGCCAAGAGCGGCCGCGGAGGCGACAAGGGGCTGGGCGCCAAGAGCGGCCGCGGAGGCGACAAGGGGCTGGGCACCGCGAGCGCCCCCACCGCCCGTATGAAGGATCCCTCCATACGCCGGTCCGTCACCCTCTTCCGGGCTTTCCTGCACGAGCAGGACGACCCGGAGGCCTGTTACTCACTCCTTGCCCGTGACGCCGCCGACCAGGTCGAGGCGTACGACGGCGCCGTCGCGGGCCGTACCGTCGTGGACGTCGGCGGGGGCAGCGGGTACTTCACCGAGGAGTTCCGGCGGCGCGGGGCGCACGCGTACCTCTTCGAGCCGGACATGGCGGAGCTGGGGCCGAAGCCGCCCGGCTCGGCGGTCGTGGCGGACGGCTATCTGCTGCCGCTGGCCGACGGGGTCGCGGACGTCTGTTTCTCGTCCAACGTCCTTGAGCACGTGGCCGATCCGCAGACGTTCATCAGCGAGATGGTGCGGGTGACCCGGCCCGACGGGCTGATCTACGTGTCGTTCACCAACTGGCTGTCCCCGTGGGGCGGTCACGAGTGGGCGCCCTGGCACTACTTCGGCGCCGAGCGGGCGCGGGCCCGCTACCTCCGCCGTACCGGAAAACCGGCCAAGCACACGCTCGGCGAGAACCTCTTCGCCGTGCACATCGGAACCACCCTGCGGCAGGTGCGCGCCCGCGACGACGTCCACGTCGTCTCGGCGCGCTCCCGCTACTGGCCGTTCCTCGCGGGAGCCGTCGCGAAGGCGCCGGGGCTGCGCGAGTTCGCCACCTGGAATCTCCTTCTCATCCTCCGGCGGTCCTCACCATGACGAGCACGGTCCAGGCTCCACCTCCGGCAGCCGTCCGCCCCACCGCGGTCACCTCGGGCCCCCCGGAGGGGCCCCGGTCGCGGCGGTGGCTGCTGGGGTTCTGGGCCGTGCTGTTCGTGCTGTTCCTGGTCGTGCACCCGGGGCGCATGACCTTCGACACCAAGCTCGGTGTCGCGCTCGATCCCTGGCAGTTCCTCTCCGATCTGGGCCAGTTGTGGCACGACCGGGGCGGCTTCGGCGGCATCCAGGACCAGTACGTCGGTTACGTCTGGCCGATGCTGCCGTTCTACGGCCTGTGCAAGCTGATCAGCCTGCCGGTGTGGCTGGCGGAGCGGCTGTGGATGTCGCTCATCGTGTCCGTCGCGTTCTGGGGCGCGCTGCGGCTGGCCGAGCGGCTGCGCATCGGCACACCCGCGTCCCGGCTGCTCGCCGCCGCCGCGTACGCGCTGTGGCCGGTGTTCACGATCGTCGTCGGTTCGACCTCGGCGGCCGCGCTCCCCGGCGCGTTCCTGCCCTGGGTCCTGCTCCCGCTCACCAACGAGCGTTACAGCGCCCGCGTCGCGGCCCTCCGCTCGGCGCTGGTCATCCCCTTCATGGGCGGCGTGAACGCGGCCTCGACCCTCGCCGCGCTGCTCCCCGTGGGCCTGTATCTCCTCTCCCGCCCGCGCGGCCCACGGCAGCGCAAGCTGATCGCCTGGTGGGTGCCGGGCGTGATCCTGGCGACCGCCTGGTGGGTGATCCCGCTGCTGATGCTGGGCATTTACGGCGAGAACTTCCTTCCGTACGTGGAGACTTCGCAGACCACGACGGCCACCATGTCGGCGACGGAGACCCTGCGCGGCGCGGGCAACTGGGTCGCGTATCTGCACTTCGGCGAGGCCTGGCTGCCGGCCGGCTGGACGGTCGTGTCCTCGGTGATCGTGGTCGTCTGCTCGGCGCTCGCGGCGGGCCTCGGTCTTGCCGGGCTCGCGCGCCGTGACCTGCCCGAGCGGCGCTGGCTGGTGCTCACCGTGCTGTCGGTCGCGCTCATCACCATGGCCGGGTACGGCGGTTCGTTCGGCGCCCCCTTCCACGGTGTGGTCCAGGACTGGCTGAACGGCGGGCTCGTCCCCTTCCGCAACATCTACAAGTTCCAGGCTGGGCTGGCGCTGGCCCTCGTGTTCGGGCTGGCCCATCTGGTCGGGATCGCCTCGGAGCAGCGGGGGGCCAGACGGGTCCGCGGGCGCCGTTACGCTCCGCTGATCGCGGCGATCCTGGTCCTCCCCGGCCTCGCCTGGCCGTATCTCAACGGCTCGATCCTGAACCCGGGCTCCTTCCAGGAACTCCCCAAGTACTGGCAGACGACGGCCGACTGGCTGGAGAAGTACTCCCCCGACTCCCGCGCCCTCGTCGTCCCCGCCACCGCGCACGGCATCTACACCTGGGGCTCCACCATCGACCAGCCCCTCGATGTCCTCGCCGAATCCCGCTGGGCGCAGCGCGATTACGTCCCGTTCGGCACCGCGGGCAACCGGCGCGCCATGGACGCGGTCGAGCAGTCACTGATGACGGGCTCTGAAGTCCCGGGCCTGGCCGACTACTTGAGCCGGGCCGGCCTCTACTACGTCGTCGTACGCAACGACCTGGACCCCGATCAGTTGGGTTATGTCCCGACCGCGACCGTGAAGCGGACCCTGGAACAGTCGGGGTACCAGCGTGTGACGGGCTTCGGCCCCGAAATGACCGGTGGCCGGATCGCCGAGGACACCCCCTTGCAGGTCGAAGGCCTGTATCCGCGCCAGCGGGCTGTCGAGATCTACGAGCCGGCGAGCGAGGACGTGGCACGGCCGGGGCAGGCCGGGCTCAAGCCGATCGCCGACACCGCCGTCGTCTCCGGCGGCCCCGAGGCGCTCCTGCCGCTCTCCGCCGACCCCTCGATGCGGGACCGCGCCGCCGTGCTCACCGGCGACAACCATCCCGGGCTCGGCACCCCGGCCGTCCAGGTGCTGGGCGACGGGCTGCGGCGCGCCGACACCCGCTTCGGGCTGGTCAACGCCAACACCTCGTACACGTACACGGCCGACCAGCGCAACGACAGCGACAGCGCGCAGGATCCGGGCGAGAAACCGCACCAGATCGTGCCGACGGAGGGCATCGAGCACCAGACGGTCGCCGAACTCCGCGGCGCCCGCTCGGTGACGGCCTCCTCGACCGGCAACTGGCTGTTCTACCTCCCGCAGTACGACCCCGTGAACGCCTTCGACGGCAACCCGGACACCGCTTGGGCGGAGGGCGCGGCCGGCTCGGCGGACGGACAGTGGCTGCGGATCGGCTTCACCGGGTCCGTGGACATGGCCTCGTCGTTCAAGGTGACACCGCTGCCGCAGGACGGCGTACGGTCGGCGGCGACGCGGGTCCGGGTGGAGACGGAGAAGGGCTCCGCCACGAGCTATCTCCAGCCGAACGGCATGACCCAGAGCATCAAGTCACCGTCCGGCTCGACGAGTTGGCTGAAGATCACGATCGTCGACTCCACGGAGCAGCACACCGGCCTCACCGGCGCCGGCTTCTCCGAGATCGACATCCCGGACGTCCAGGTGACCCGCCTCCTGAAGCTCCCGACGGACGCCGCCGACTCGGACGCCACCGCCGAGATCGTCTCCCTGCACCGCTCGGCCGACCCCACCGGGCTGTCCCCGACGGGCACGGAGGCGGGCCTGCACCGCACCTTCTCGACGTCGACGGCGGGGACGTACGAGATCAAGGCGAGCGCGGTCCCGGTCCCGGGCGAGGAACTCGACAAGCTGCTGTATGAGGTGGCGCCCGAGCAGCAGAGCCGGATCGTCGCGACGGCCGACTCGACGGCGCAACTCGGCGCGGGTCTCTCGGCGCGCAATCTCACCGACGGCGACCTGACGACGGCATGGATCGCGGGCGACAACCCGACGATCCATCTGAGCTGGCCGGACAAGCAGCCGGTCTCCTCGATCGTGCTGGCGCCCGCGGGCGGTCTCTCGACCCGCCCGACCAAGATCGCCATCAGCTCCCCGGACGGGGCGGCGATCGTCGGCGTCGACGAGAACGGCTGGGCCCGCTTCGAGCCCATCACCACCGACCGCCTCGACATCACCGTCACCGAGACCGCGCCGCTGACCGTCCACAACCCCGTCGCGGACGCCGACCTGCAACTGCCGGTCGGTCTGACGGAGGCGTACATCCCGGCCCTCGACCAGTACCGCACCAAGCAGCCGTCGGGCACCCGGGAGTTCTCGCTCCCCTGCGGCAAGGGTCCGGCGGTCGCGGTCGACGGGAAGCTGTACGAGACGAGCGCGACCGGGACGGTGGCGGATCTGGTCGAACGCCGGGCCATCGACCTGACGCTCTGCCAGGAAGGCAGCGAAAACGCCGAGTTGGACCTCGGTACCGGCTCGCACCGGGTCGAGGCCGGAAACGCCGGACCACTCACCGTCACCGACGTGACGCTGACCCGCGGGACGGTCACGGAGGCGGCCACCGCCGGACGTGATCTGGGGATACGCGACTGGCTGGGCGACCGCCGCGAGGTGACGGTCGGCTCGGGCGCGGCCTCGTACCTGACGACGTACGAGAACTTCAACGACGGCTGGAAGGCGACGCTCGACGGCAAGGAACTCACGCCGGTACGGCTCGACGGCTGGCAGCAGGGCTGGCAGATCCCGTCCGGCGCGGGCGGCACGGTCAAGCTGTCGTACGAGCCCTCGACGACGTACGAGGCCGGGCTGATCGGTGGCGGGGTCGGCGTGGCCGCTCTCGTGGGCCTCGTCCTGTGGCGCCGCCGCGAGCCCAACGCGGACGAGCCGCAGCCGGTGTCGCCGGGGCCCGGGGTGTGGCTGGGCCTGGTCGCGCTCACGCTGGTCGCGATCGTGATCGCCGGGTTCTTCGCGCTGCTGGTCCCGGCGCTGGCCCTGCTCGCGTGGAAACGGCACGCGCTCCTCGTACCGATCGCGTTCCTCGCGCTCGCCGGGGCGGGGATCGCTGCCGCGACGGGGGCCGGGGAGGCGGTGTCCGCGGATGAGGGGGCGTTCTCCGCGGTGGCTCAACTGCTTGCGTTGATCGGGTTGTTCGCGGCGCTGGTGACTGTCCGGGAAGCTGCTCCCGGCGGTCCGCCGCCGTGGCAGTGGTCGTCGTCACCAGGCTCACCCGGTTCGGAGGCGCCGACGGCGCCGTTGCCGCAGCGGGTGCGGGGGGAGAACCCCGGGCCGGGTGTCGATCCCCGTGCGGGAGCCAAGCCTGCCGGGGAGAAGCCCGGCGCTGAAGCCGAGTCGGCCGGGGAGAAGCCCGGCGCCCGTCCCGAGGCGACGGATCCGCGGTCCGGGTCCGGGCCTGGGACCGACGTTGATTCGCCCCCTCCGCCCCTACCCGTCCCTTCCCGGGGCTCCGCCCCGGACCCCGCTCCTCAAACGCCGGAGGGGCTGAATCCTCCCGAACCTGCGAGCGCCGAGACTCGGCCCGAGTCCGGACCGACGATCTCCGCTCGCGGTCCCGGCTCCGCCCACGCGGGGAGGGACAAGGCCATATGACCGCGGTCGAGCACCCGGCACGGAGCGGCGCGGGCGGGCCGGTCAGGCCCCCCGCGCGTGTCCCCTTTCCCGTCGTCGACGAAGTCGCCCGGCACTGTCTCCAGGAGGCGGAGCCGGAGACGGTCCACATCGAGGTGCACGTGCCCGGCCGGCTGGACCCCGGACGTATGCGGTCGGCCTTCAACGAGGCGCTGCGCCGGCACCCCCGCATCCTGATGCGGGAGGCGTCGGGGCCCTGGTACCGCCTGCGGTACGAGTGGGAGCTCACCGACAGCCCGGACGTGGAGGTCGTGACGTTCCCGCCGTCGGACCGGGACGCCCTCAAGCACGCCCGGGACCGGGCACTGGACGACGCCCCGCCGCTGTCGGCCGCACCGCCGGTGCGCCTGGAAGTCGTCGACGAGGACGGCGCGGCCGACGGCACCGTCCTCTTCCTCACCGTGAACCACACGGCACTCGACGGCCCCGCCTGCCTCCGCATCCTGGCCACGGCGGCGGAACTGTACGGCGGGCGCGACAACTCCCCCACCGCGCCCCCCGTACGCACGCCCGGCGCCGCCGAGGCCGAGCGGGTGGACACCCCCTCCACCTGGGCTCCGCCCGCCCGCGTGGCCCACGGCACCCCCGAACCCTCCCCGGGCAACGGCCTGCTCGTCACCGAGCTCAACGTGCCGCGCCGCCCCAAGGGCTCCCCCTACACGGTGAACGACCAGCTGATGGTCACGACCGCCCTGATGCTCGCCCACTGGAACAGGGAACACGGCGCCCGCAGGCGCCCCCTGCGGATCACCATGCCGGTCGACGACCGGCCCAGGGACATGGGCATGCCCATCGGGAACGGCACGAGACTCGTGGAAGTCACCTTCGCCCCACAGGAGTTGGACGTGGCGAGGATGGGCGAGCTGCTGCGCCGCACCGCGCTCCGCACCCAGGCCCTGAAGTCCCTCGACCGCCCCCAACTCGGCCACGTCGCGGCTCTCCTGACCGCTCCGGTGGTCCCGGTGACCTGGCGCGCCGCCGTCACCCGGGGCCTGCGCCGGGCCGCCGCGCCCTGGACCTCGACCACCCTGCTGAGCAACATCGGCCGGATCCCGTACCCGCTGGACTTCGGCGAGGCGGCGGGCCGCGCCACCGCGGTCTGGTTCTCCGCGCCCGCCCGTATGCCGCGCGGCCTGACCGTCACCACCGCCTCCACCGCGGGCCGCCTGCACGTCGCCCTGCGCTGGTCGCGCAGCCTGCTCAGCCACGGCGACGGCGCCCACCTCCGCGACCTCTTCGAGCACTATCTGCACGCGACGGAGGAGAACGGCCCATGACGTCAAAGGCTCCCGCGGCCGCCGGGACAACAGGCGTCGTACGCCGGGGACTTCGCGACTTCTACGAGGATCCGGCCGTCCCCGTCGCGTCGGGCAGCGCCCGCAGCCTGCGCCAGGCCCGGATGCTGGCCGCCGCGCTCGGCCCGGCCACGGCCGGCGCGAAGACCGTCCTGGACATCGGCTGCGGTGACGGCTCCGCCGCCGCGACCGCGGCGCCCCTCCTCGCCGGGCACCGCCTGGTCGGCGTCGACTGGTCGCAGGACGCCCTGCGACGGGCCCACGCCCGTGTGCCGTACGCGATCCGCGGTGAACTCAGCGACGGCGGGCTGCCGTTCGCGGCGGGAGCGGCAGACGCGGTGCTGTTCAGCGAGGTGATCGAGCACCTCGTCGACCCGGACGCCGCGCTCGACGAGATCCGCCGGGTCCTGCGCCCCGGAGGCCACTTGATGCTCTCCACCCCGAACCTCGCCGCCTGGTACAACCGCGCCCTGCTGCTGGCCGGCGTGCAGCCGGTGTTCTCGGAGGTCAGTCTGCGCGCGATCCACGGCCGCCCCGGCAAGGAGGTGGTGGGCCATCTGCGGCTCTACACGGCTCGTGCGCTACGGGAGTTCGTGGCCGCGTCCGGGTTCGAGGTCGTCCGCCTGAAGGGGGCGCCCTTCCACGGCGTACCGCGTCCCCTGCGTCCGTTGGACCGGCTGGCCTGCGCGGTCCCGTCGGCGTCCTCCATCCTGCTCCTGCACGCCCGAAGGACGTAGACCATGTGGTGGGGGGTGGCTGCGGCCCTGCTGGCGAACGTCCTGTACAGCACCGGATTCGTGCTGGAGAAACGCGCGTTGGCGGCCATGCCGGAGGTCGACATCCGCCGCCCCGCCCGGCTGTTGCGGCTGGTCCTCGGCAGCCCCCTGTGGATCGGCGGCTCGCTGTCCCTGGCCGCCGGGTTCGGCGCCCAGCTCGCCGTCTACCGCACCCTTCCCATCGCCGCCGCCCAGGGCATCTTCGTCTCCGGGCTCGTCATCCTCGTACTGCTCTCCTCGCGGCTGCTCGGCGAGGAGACGACGGGCCGCGAGCGCTACGCGCTCGGCGCGATCCTCGCCGCCCTGCTGATGGTGGTGCTCTCGCTGAGCGAGGACTCGGACACGGTCAGCCGCAGCGCTCCGGCACCGCTGATCCTCACCGTCTGCCTGCCGTCCCTCGCACTGGGCATCTGGCTGTACGGGGCCGCCGAGCGCCGCTCCCGGCACCGGCACCGGATGCCGTCCACCGGCGTCGAATACGGCGTGGCGGTGGGCCTGTTGTACGGGGTGAGCTCGCTCGCCATCAAGGGTGTGTCCAGCTATCTGACGACAAGTGGACTCGGCGGCGCGGTGGTTGACCTGCTGCGCTCCCCGTACCCCTATCTCCTGCTCTTCACCGGCGCGTTCGGCCTGGTCATGTCGCAGGCGGCGTTGCAGCGCTGCCGGGCCTCGCTGATCGTGCCGGTCTGCACGACGGTGACGAGTCTGTTCACAGCGGTGCTCGGCACGCTCGCGTTCGGCGAGGCGCTGCCGCACGACCCGGTGCGGCTCGCGCTGCGCCTGGCGGGCACCGCCCTCGCGGTATCCGTCCTGCTCGTCATGCCCAAACACGACACGGCACCCCAACCCCCCGTTGCCACCAAGGAGTTGACTCCCCCGTGAACCCCGACGACCCGTTGCTGAAGATCCTGGCCTGCCCGCTGGACAAGGGCCCGCTCCATCTGCTCGTACCCGATGAGTCCGTGGGGTCGGAAGCGGCGCTGTACAACCCACGCCTGCAACGCCGTTACCCGATCACGGACGGCATTCCGCAACTGCTGCCGTCCTCGGGAGAGCAGGTCGACGCGGACGAACACGAGGAACTCCTCAAGCGGATGGCCCCATGAGCAGCCCGCCGCCGATGACTCTGACCGCCCGCCTGGCCCGCTTCCTCCCGACGCGCCTGGTCGCCGCGACCGCCCGCCTTGTCTATCCGCGCTTCGAACCCGAACTGGCCCGGCTGTCCGACCTCTGCCCGCCCGGCTGCGGCACGGCGGTGGACGTGGGCGGCTGGTACGGCCCCTGGACGCGCCGCCTCGCCACCCGGGCCGACCGCGTGGTGACCGTCGAGCCGGTCCCGCACCTGGCCCGGCTCCTCTCCTCCGTGACCCCCGCGAACGTCCGCGTGATCCACGCCGCCGCCTCCGACCACCAGGGCACGGCCCACCTGTGGCTCCCCCCGGACGACGCCGGCGACCGAGGCGTGTCCTCCCTCGTGCGCAGGGACATCCACGCCCGCGCCCTGGACGTGCGGTGCCTGACCCTGGACAGCCTGGATCTCCACGACGTCGACTTCATCAAGATCGACGTGGACGGCAACGAACTGGCGGTCCTGCGTGGCGCGAGCGCCCTCATCGCCCGCGACCGTCCGGCCCTCTTCATCGAACTGGAGTCCCGTATCCAGCCCGTCGCTCCCGTCGTCGCGCACCTCGCCCAGCAGGGTTACCAGGGCTGGGTGCTGCCCGGCGACACCTGGCTGCCCCTCGCGTCCTTCCCTCTGGAAGCCCACCAGGCCCGTACGTCACACGTCGTCTCGCAGGGACTGCTGCGCAGGGTGCTTCCCCCGCGAGGCCCCCGCTATGTGAACTCCGTCCTCTTCCTCCCGGACGGCGGTCGTCCGGGCGACGCGCGCATACGCGACGATGGGTCCCATGCCGCCAGCAAAACGCCCCACGACCCCTTTCACGCCTCTCGACTTCCAGCTGGTCCTGCTGCGCCGCATGGCGGACCACAACCCTGACCTCGTCGAGGACGCCCGCCACGAGCTGGGCGTCTCCATCGCCGACATGCGCGAGGCCAACCGCCGCTGGCAGGCGATGCGGCACGCCCCGCGCTCCCGGGCGGCCATCTCCCGCTACCGCTCGATCCTCGGCGCCCCGGAGTCCGTCGTCCCCCGCCAGATCGGCGACCTGGCCTGCGAGGCCCTGCTCTGGCCCGTCCCCCTCTGGCCCGACCTCCGCTTCGAGGTCCTGGTCGCCCCGAACGGCATCGCCTGGAACGAGTGGCTGGTCCGCGCCCCAGGAGCCCCGGGCCCGGTCCTCGATACCCTCGACGACCTCACCCCCTGGTCCTGCACGGTCGACGAGGCGGCCCGCGCCTTCGCCCCCGCCCGGCCGCTGGAGGGCACGGCGCCGACCCGCTGGGGTCTGGCGTTCACGGCCCCGGACGCGGCAGGCGTACGACACGACTGCGCGGCGGAGTTCACCTGGGGGCTGTTGCAACGGGTGGGCGTCAAGGGGCAGCCGTAGTGTTTGTTGCAGCGGGTGGGCGTCAAGGGCCAGCCGTAACCGCTACTGGAGCGAGCGGCGTCAAAGGGCAGCCGTGATGATCGCCTCCGCGACCGCGGGCACCGACTCCGGGTGCAGCCAGAGGAAGAGATTGGGCTCGATCAGCTCCAGCTCCATGACGCACGGCTCCCCGTCATCGCCGTCCACCAGGTCCACGCGGGCGTAGAGCACCTCACCCGCATCCGGTACGGCGGCCAACGCGCGCTCCGCGACTGAGAGTTCGGCCGGAGTCGGCTCCCAGGGCTCCAGCTGGGGATGCGCGATCTTGTCCACGTCGTACGACGTCCCGGGCTCAAGGACGGCGCCCTTCCGGCTGGCATGCAGCAGCCGCCCGCCGAAGAACTGGAGCGCTCGCTCTCCACCGGCGTCGATGTTCTTCACATACGGCTGCACCATCGCGGTGAGCCCTTCCGCGTGCATCCGCGCGAGATGCCGTACGGCCGTCTCCCGCTCCTCGGGGGCGTACCGGGCGGCGTACCGCGCGCCCGCGCCGGCCGTGGGCTTCACGACGAACTCGCGGTCCTCGGGAAGGTCGACGGGATCCCCCGGCGCGACATACCGGGTCGGTACCACCGGAACCCTCGCCTGCGCCAGGTCCCCGACATACCTCTTGTCGGCGTTCCACCGCACCACACCCACCGGGTTGACCAACCGCGTCGCCCGCCCGCAGCGCTCCGCCCACGCCACGAACTCCGCGACCCGCCAGCTGTAGTCCCAGGTGGACCGGATCACCACAAGATCGAACCCGGCCCAGTCGACCTCCGGGTCGTCCCAGTACGCGACACCGACCTCGGCACCCGCCCCCTCCAGCGCCGCCGCAAGGACGGGCAGGTCCCGGTCCTTGCTGGGCCCCGCGCCCGGGTCGTAGGTGGCGAGCGCGATACGGGCACGTGCGGCACTGCGGGCCACGGTGGACTCCATCCTCGTACGGCAGACAACTCCTGGTGATCTTGCCGCAGGCTAACAACCGTTCCTAAGGACTGAGTGGGAGTGAGTCCTGTTGCCAGGTCTCACGCTCAGCCGCGTGTCCCGAACGGTGTTGGGCACGCTGGTCTCCCGCGTTCGCTCCGCGTCCGGGCGGCACGCATCGTGTGCGTGGTCCGGGAATGCGGGGGCGGGGTCCCTCACGCCCAAGGACATCCGGTGGGGCCTGGACGGTCCGATGCCCACGACGATCACTCCGGTCGTCGCGGGGCGGTGCCGTCCGTCGCCGGATCGGATATCCCTGAGCGCGCCTGCCGATCGCGATGCTCGCGGCGTCGTGTCGGCTGGTCCTGCGGGTGGTGCTGCTGGTCGGGCGCTGCCAGTGCTCGGCGCCCCACTTGGATGTGTAAGCGGGATCGACAGCGATGACCGTGATACCGGTCGCATCCGCCATCGACGTGAGGCGGGCGCGGAGTCGGCCGGTGGGCATGCCGGAGATCAGCTGCCTAAACCGCTTCTTGCGGCCGTGTTTCTCGCGGGTCTTCTCGGCGGTGAAGTCGAGGTCCTCGACGGCTATGGCTTTGACGCCGCAGGTTTTCGCCCAGTTCAGCAGGCGGGTCAGGGCGTGGCGGATCTGGGCGTCGCGGTGGGTAGCGGTGCCGGTCAGGTCGTAGAAGAAGCGGCGCGACTGGCCGGTGGGGTTGCCGTGATGGTCGAGGCGCCAGGCGGCAAGGTGGTCGGCATTGGTGTCCACCCCGATCACCCCGTGCGCAAGGGCCGCAGCCAGCGGAATAGCAGGGGTGGGCGCGTACTGCCAGGAAGCAGTCAGGTACCAGCGAGCACGCGTCACGTCGTAGTGGATGCGGTAGGCGACGGCCCGGTCGGCTTCCACGCGGTCGGCCCACTCGGGGCCCCGGTCCGGGAAGGTGACCCGGGCGGCGAGTACATACCGGCCGTGCGGGGCGTTTGCCAGGGCGGCCAGCGGGGCGGGGAGCTTGATCGAGACTTGGCCGTCGGGGGTGACGCGGATGGTCTCGTTCCCGTACCGCTTCCCGGACTCGCCGTCCGCGGCGAGGAACCAGCGCTCCGCCTCCCAACGCTCCCGCCACTGCACCTCGGTGAGGTCGGCCTCGGTGAGATGGTGCCGGGTGTTCGCCAGCCGCTTCCCGCCGCGTACGACGCGCACACGTCCGGCCTGCCAGTCCTCCACAGCCGCCGCAAGCCGCACCTCCAACGCGGCCAGCCGACGGGACTTGGCATGCCACTCCCGCACCGACCGGTAACCACCCGGCACCCGTTTCGAGCCGCGCTCCCCGACGGGCAGCGACAGACGGTGCCGGATCGCCCGGATCCCGGCCTCCAGACTGTGGATGTGCGCCGCCAGGCAACGCCGCGACAACGCCCACTGATCATGCGACGCCTTGGTGACCGCCCCGGCCCAGCGGGACGACGACAACGGCGTCAACTCCCGCTTCCGCGCCGCCCATGCGTTCGCGGAATGCTCCAGCCCGTCAGCACAGCGTGCCTTGAGATCCCGCGGCGAGCGCGCCCAGGTGCCCGCCGACCAGCCGCAGCACCCGCTCGTCCTCGACGGTGAGGTGCTTGAGCCGGTCCCGCACCGCCACACCCGACGGTCCCACAGCGACAAACGGCGAGACTGGCACGCGCAGACCCGAAACCGACCGCTCCCCATCCCCACGCACCACACCCACCCCCGACCCGCCATCTGATCCGCTTGTCGCACAGATCAACGAACCACCCCGGGAAAGTCACACATTCCCACCCCGAACATCCAGTCAAGCCGTCTACCGCAACCGAACAGAGCGGGACACGCACACTCATACACGTTTCTATGCAGTAACACATAGACAAACAGCCGCAGTTGAGTACCCCTCGCGAAGCCGGGCCAGGCGTTTTCACCTGAAAGGGCCGCAGGGAGAGGACTCACCTGAGAGGGACGGCGGCCTTCCACTCCTCGGCCGTGAGTGGCGGGCCGGTGAGCTGCGGCTTGAGCGGGCCGGCCACGGCGGCGAGGAGCACGCTTGGGGCGAGCAGGACGTGCGCGCCGCGCTCCAGGGACGACACGTCGGTGAAGCGGCGGGCTATACGGCCGTTGCCGGTGGCGGTGAGCAGGAGGCGGTCGACGTACGCGGCCAGGATCCTGTCCCTGAGCGTGGGGCCGTTCTCCGTCGCGCCCGGGTAGAAAACGTCCTGGCCGGTGGCGAGGTCCCACGCCGCGTTGACCGGCCGAGCCACCGCCTTCTGGAGGGCGCGGGCCAGCCCCGGGGTGCCCCAGCCCCGGCTCCGGATCGTGTCGCGCAGCGCCACGGCACTCTGCGCCGCGACCGACATACCGTGCCCGTAGATCGGGTTGTACGCGGCGAGCGCGTCGCCGATCACCGTGAAACCGTCGGGCCAGGAACGTGAACGCTCGTAGTAGTAGCGGCGGTTCGCGGTGGACCGGGTGAAGGCGACACCGGACAGCGGCTCGGCGCCCGCGATGAACTCACCGATGACGGGGTGCCGCAGCTCCTCGGTGGCGAAGCGTTCGAAGTCGCTCTCGTCGGGGGTGGGTTCGCCGCCGCGGGTGCCGGTGAGCGTGACCAGCCAGCGCCCCTCCTCGATGGGCACCAGTACGCCCGACCTGCCGGGACCCCCGCCGCGCGGGGCAGCCTGCACATTGAGGACGGGGAAGCCGCGCCGCGCCGCCTCCGGGGCACGGTAGAGGCGACTGGCGTACGCGAGGCCCGAGTTGACCTGCCGCTGCTCCGGTGCGGGAAGGCCGAGGGCCGCGAGCCACTCCGACGCGCGGGAGGCTCGTCCGGTGGCGTCGACGACCAGGTCGGCGGGGAGCGTGCGCTGTGCGCCGTCGTGGCCACGGACGCGGACTCCGGTGACGGCGGTGCCTTCGAGGCCTTCGGTGCCTTCGAGGCCGAGCACCTCGGTGCGTTCGACGAGCTTGATCCGTTCGTCGTCGAGGACCCGCGCACGGAGGGTCGCGTCGAGAAGGTCGCGGCTGCTGAGAATCACGTGGTGGGACTCGCTCCAGCGGCGGTACCAGCCCCGGGGCGACAGCGCGACCATGTCCGTGGTCAACGGAAGGCGGTTCGCGCCGGCGTCCCTGAGCAGTGCGGTGATGCCGGGGACGAGCTCCTCCATCGCCAAGGCGCCGCCGGACCAGAGCAGATGGACGTGCTGGGCCTGGGGCAGGTTCTTGCGGCGCTCGGGCCCCGCGGGCAGGACGTCCCGCTCGACGACCGTGACGATGTCCGCGAACTCGGCCAGGGCGCGCGCCGCGAGCATTCCGGCCAGGCTGCCGCCGAGGACGACGGCGGATCTCATGGGCCGTGCGCTGGAAGGTCGTTCGCTCCGGGGACGGGCACTCCGGGAACTGGCACTCATGCGGCGGGCACACTCTCTGCTGCTGCGGCCGCGAGCTCGCGGACCGCCCTGATGTCGTCCGTGTGGCGGAGGGCTCGGGACACGGCCTCGATCTCCTCCAGCAGGTTCTCGATGTCCGGGCTGTTGAGGGGTGCTGTGGCGCCGTCCTTCCGGGCTCGTCCCTTGGTCTCGATGGCGTCCTGGATCGTCACGACATGGGCGATCGACTTGGCCCGGTCGGCCTCGTGTCCCAGACCGACCGCGGTGTCGTACGCCCGTCGGCTCAGGTCCTCGTCGATGAATCGCGCGAGGTGGAGCAGTTCGTCCCGGATGAACGTCTCGCGGCGTGTCAGGCGCAGTTCGGGCGTGGCCCTCAGCTCGAAGGGGACGCGGTCGCCGCCGACGGCCCGCGTCAGCAGGTACAGGGACCGCAGGCGCCAGTGGCTGAGCCGGGTGCGGGCACGGCGGCGCAGGTACTGGCCGCCGTGGGGAAGGATGAAGCCCACCGCGATCAGGATGGCGGAGAGACAGGCGACGGGTGGCGCGAGATTGGTGCTCAGCCAGTCGAGGTCGTGGCCGGTCCACCGGGCGACGACGGCCGTGAGCTTCGCGGCGTCGAAGACCAGGTTCATCGCGTATCCGACGCCCAGGCACTTCAGGCCGCCGCGCAGCCATACGTCGAGACCGTCGGTGCGGACCCAGTTCCAGATCAGCTTGGCGGTGATCAGACACGCCACGGTGTGCGCGAGCAGATAGAGCAGGATCTCCTCGCGTATGAAGGCGGTGGTGGCGTAGTACGTGTCGAGGTCCTGCCGCCGCTCTTCGTGGACGTCGGCGAGCGCGAACAGCACCCAGAGCGCGATGATCACGCCCGAGTAGACGATGACAACCCACCGGGTGACGCGGCGGGTTGCCGCGGACCGGTCGGAGATGCCGTTTCGCCAGGCGGCGATCAACAGCAGGCAGGATCCGCAGAACGCGGTGAGGAGGCTGTAGACCAAGGGGGCCGAGATGTTCGGTACGCCGGTGACCCGGTTGGTCCAGGCGATGGTCGGCGGCGCCGCGAAGACGAAGACGCCACAGGCAAGGACGAGCAGACCACCGACGGCTCTGAGCAGCGGGTCCTTCCAGAGCTTCACGATGCTGGGCAGTTTGATCGCAAGGGCGACGGTCAGGACCGCGGCCGGTATCCAGAAGGAGATGTAGAGGTCGTTGAGCAAGCCGGAAGGACTCATCGCCGATCAGTCCTGCGGTCCGCGATAGCCAAGTGACGCCTGGATGGCCCGTTCAACCGGGTCGACCGGCCCCCGTCTCGTACCGGAACCGGTCACCCAGGAGCGGAAGACACTGGCCAGCCGCAGCCCGAAATCCTCGGCCTCGGCCTCGTCGGCCGCATGGGACCCGTGGCGGGCGGCGACAGTGAGGGCGATCTCCTGCCAGCCGGTGCCGTCCGACAGGGTGCGTGCCGCGGCGGCCGCTCCGTCGACATGATGGTTGTGGTGTCCCTGCCTCATGTGCCACAACTCGTGGCCGAGTATGACGAGTTGCTGCACGGCCTCGGCGCGCTCCTCAATGACGACGAGGTCGAAGTCGTGGAACTCCAGCCACAGGCCGGTGACCTCGAACTCGTCGGGGAAGCGCTCGAAGCGGAGCCGTACGGGCCGGCCTTCTCGGCGCCCGCTCATCTCCTCGCACAGGGCACGGGCCAACTCCCGTACGTCGACGGGGGTGTCGATGCGCTTGCGCAGCGCGCGGCCGAACTCCACCGCGAGTCGCCGCATCTCGGAATCGGCTCTGGTCGGCCGCAGCCCCGCCACGAGCTCGCGCGCTCTACGGGCAAGCCTCATCGCCGCTCCCCGTGGGGGAACTCGGCGGGCGGCTTCCCGCTCGCCCCGAGATACGCCACGGGCAGCGCCCGTACGCCGAGCACTTCGCCTCGGTCCAGGCTCTTCTCGGCGATCCGCACATCGAGACGCACGAGTGTCTCGACAAGAGTCGGGGACTCACTCACCCAGGGGCTCCCGGCAGTTGACGCATCAAGTTCTGACCTTGCCGCCGAGACTACGGGGCCGGGTCGGGCCGCGCCATGGCTTTCGAGTTCGCCCGAAGCTAACTCCTGTTCAGCGTCCGCGTCACGCCCGCGAGCACGGCCGTGGTGAGTATCCAGCCCGCGGCGACCAGCGCGTACGCAAGCCACTGCGAGCCGCCGTCCGCCCAGTACCAGTTCGTACGCTGGCCCAGACCGCCGATGGGAATCAGCAGGTCGAGGGTGTAGACGAAGGGCTGGAACGGGGCTCCTTCGCCCTCCTTGACCGGGGTCGGGTCATGAGCCGTGAAGACCAGCGTGCCGAGCAGGATCAGCGCGAGGAGCCAGACGCCGGCCAGCCACGGCCGGTATCCGTATCCGACGGTGGCGTCCAGCACGTGTCCCCACGCGCGTCCGGCCGGGCCCTGCGTGCGGCGTCGATGCCGCTGCTTCGCCAGCAGCACCCGGCGGGCGTCGTCGTCGTGGCCCACCTTTCGGTAGCAGCTCGCCAGTTGCTCGTACGGCTGAGGGCTGTAGTCAGGGCTTCGCCGAATCCATCCCACACGGCGAACCACGCCTTCCCGCCGGCCCACCGCCTCGCGCCGCCGTCCCGCTGCGACCATCTGGATGGATCCATAGACGAATCCATCCAGTTCCACCACGCCCGGCCAACTGTGCTCGCCCTCATTGAGGAACGAGACCTGAGCGCCGCGCAGGTCGACGGCCCCGTTGGGCGTCTCGGCAACGGTGAAGTCGAAGTCGGTGGCCTGCATGTGGAGGCAGACCACGGCGGGACCCTCTCCGTCCCGCGCGCCCTTCAGGGTCGCTCCCTCGAAGGTCAGGTTGTCCGAGATCCGGGCGCCCCGCAGTCGCACGGTCCCCTCCGCGTCAAATCCCCCTGACAGGTCGAGCCTCGTGGTGGTCACGTTGTCCGCCGCCAGTGCCACACCATCGGCACTGCTGAGTCGCGCCCCCTGCATGAACAGACCACCGGGCAACTGCGCGCCCAGCAGCCGTACTCCACCCCGCGTGGTGAGGTTCTTGCAGAAGAGACCGCCTTCCAAGACCAGGCCGCCCGCGAACACGGCCCACTCCCCGGAGGCGAATATCCGAGCCCCGTTCAGGTTCAACTCCCCGGCCACATGGGCGTTGACGAGCGAAAGACGTTCCCCTTCCATCACCGAACGCTTCAGGTCGAGACGCCCTTGGATCCGAGCCTGCCCGGCCTCCACCCCGGGCACCCGGCTGTCCATGATGCGGACCGTCCGCGTGGACGCCCCGTAGAGACTCACCGCCTCCTCCAGCCAACAGTGCTCAAGCGAGAGCACATGGCCGATATCCGCACCGTCGAGGTCGAGCCGCCCGGTGATCCGCGCCCCGACGAGGCGCAGCGAGGCGACAACACCGGACGCCTCGCTGTTACCGCCCAACAGCAACGCGACCAGTACGGCCGCCCGAACCGTACGATCCGGCCCCCACTCCCCAGCCCGCCCCGGATCATCGGCCGCAGCCTCACCACTCCGCAGATCCACCCGCCGCCCTTCGGGAAAGGCGTCCCATACCCGGCGCTCCGGCGGCGTCAACTCGATGTCAGGCAGCACACCGGCACAGTAACGATCAAATTCGCGGGGCGGTGAACTCGTAAGCCAGCTCATGCAGATGACCGCCTCCGGCCAGTACCGAGGCTTCGACGGACCGGCCGTCATCAGCCGGTCTGAGTACCCGTACTCAATCCGTCCCGGGTCGGATCGCTCAGGTGCACCAGCTCCGCCGAAACCACACTGAGGGCCCTGACCCCAAGTCGAAGAGGTGTTCTGTGGCTCCTGCCCTGCAGTTGCGACGTGCGATCCCTGACGATCTCGACTGGATCCACGAACTGCGCCACCGGGTGTACTCGAAGGAGTTGGGGCAGCACGCACCGGATCCCACCGGGCGGCTGCGTGACGCACTGGACGGCGACAACGTCTACCTGGTCGTGGCGCGCGGCGCGGACAGGCTGGGCTTCGTCAGCATCACGCCGCCCTGGGCGGGCCGGTACGGACTCGAGCGCTATCTGACGCGCGACGAACTGCCGTTGCTGACCGAGGACGCCCTGTTCGAGGTGCGCATCCTCACGGTCGAGCCGCGCTGGCGGTCCACCATGGCGGCTCCGCTGCTGATGTTCGCCGCACTGCGCTGGATCGCCTCCCGGGGCGGCCGCCGGGTGGTGGTGATGGGCCGCACCGAACTGCTCGACATGTACCGGGCCGTCGGGCTGCGGCCGACCGGTCACTCCGTTCACTCCGGCGCGCTGTCGTTCGAGGTGCTCACCGGCGCCGTCATCGAGCTGATGAAGACGGCTATGGGCCAGTACGCCGGCGCGGTGGAACGTCTGCGAGCCGGTCTTGACTGGCAGTTGGACATGCCGTTCCTCCCGCGAGCGGACGGCTGCGAGCATGGCGGTGCTTCGTTCGCCGCCATCGGTACGGACTTCCGCAGCCTGCACCGGCGCCGTCAGGTGGTCGCGGCCGATGTGCTGGACGCGTGGTTCCCGCCGGCCCCCGAGGTGACGGCGGTACTCGCGGAAGACCCGGCCTGGACGGCCCGCACATCGCCACCGACCGGCGCCGAGGGCCTGTTGGCCGAGATCGCCACGGCGCGGGCGCTTCCGGTGGAGGCACTGTCCGTCGGCGCCGGTTCGTCCGACCTGATCTTTCGGGCCTTCGGACGGTGGCTGACCCCGGAGAGCCGCGTACTTCTGCTCGACCCGAGCTACGGCGAGTACGCCCATGTCACTCAGGAGGTGATCGGGTGCCGGGTGGACCGGCTCCCGCTGCGCCGTGCGGACGGCTGGCGTATCGACCCGGCGCGGCTGGCGGCTGCCACTCGGTCCGGCCGCTATGACCTCGTGGTCGTGGTCAACCCCAACAACCCGACCGGCCGCCAACTGCCGGGTGCGGAGCTGCGATCGGTGATCGCGGACTCACCAAAAGCGACGCGATGGTGGATCGACGAGGCCTACCTGGGCTACGTCGGCCTGTCCGAGTCTCTGGCCGACCTCGCCGCCGTTGATCCTCGGGTAGTGGTCTGCAGCTCACTCTCCAAGATGTACGCGCTGTCCGGCGTACGGGCCGCGTACCTGGTGGCCGAACCGACCGTCACCGAACAACTGCGCCGGTGGACCCCTCCCTGGGCCGTCAGCCTGCCCGCCCAGCTGGCAGCGGTGGCTGCGCTGCGCGATCCGTCGTACTACGCCGACCGCTGGGCCCAGACACACACGCTGCGCCATCAACTGGCCGGCGACCTGGCCGCGGTGGACGGCTCTGCCACCATCGATGAGGCGGTGGGGAACTTCCTCACCGTGACGTTGCCGCCCGACGGACCGAGCGCCGCCACGCTCGTGCACGAATGCCGCCGCAGCGACGTCTACCTGCGCGACCTGTCACCGATGTCGACGGCATACGAAGGACGCACCCTGCGCATCGCCGTCAGGGGCAGTACGGAGAACGCGCGCATCGTGGCCGCGTACCGCACCGCCCTTGATGTGCTGCGATCCGGCGGGTCCGCTCTCGGGCCGGTGTCGCCACGCATGCACACCGACATGATCACCCGGTGACCACCGTTGCGGCACTGGTGCCCTACCTCGGTGGGGCGCTGGTACTGGGAGGAGTCGCCGCGGCGGCCTCCCGTCAGCGTGAGCTGATGGTGCGGTGGTGTGCCTGGGCGCTCGGGATGCCCGTGGTCGTCGGGGCGTTCTGGCTGGGCCGCCCGGGCACTGCTGCCATCGCTGCCGCGGTCGGGGTCATCGGGGTGCTGGAGTACGGCGGGATGCTGCGGCTGGCGTGGCCGGACCGGGCGATGCTGGCCACGGCGGTCGTCGCCGTGGTGGGGGCCGCCTGGCTGGCGCCCGGGCAGGTGCCCCGGGTGATCGCGGTCGGGGCGCTCGCGGTGGCCGCCGTGCCGCTGCTGTCCGGCGACGCCGAACACGGTCTGCGCCGAGTCGGCGCCGGTCTGTCGGGGCTTGCCTGGCTCAGTCTGCCCGCCGCGTTGGTGCCGCTGGGGGCGACCGCACTCGCCCTGTTCGTGGCCATCTCGGTCGCCGACATCGTGGCGTACTTCGCCGGCCAGAGGCTGGGCGGCCCGCGGCTGTCCCCCCTCTCACCGGCCAAGCGGTGGAGCGGAACCGTCATCGGCGGCGCGGCCGGCCTCGGCACACTCGCGGTGCTCTCCGTACCGACCTGGCCGCTGGCGGTCGCAGTGGCAGTCGGCGGCCCGGTCGGCGACCTGCTCGAATCGATGATCAAGCGTGGCGCAGGGACCAAGGACGCCGCCGGCTGGCTACCCGGTTCGGGAGGCCTGCTGGACCGAATCGATTCACTGCTGATCGCGCTGGCCGTGTTGCTGGTGCTGAGCTGACCGACCCCGACAGGCACCACCGGCTTGCCGCGTGGGCGCAGAGTCGCCGGGGCCCGGACTCCCCCTGAACACCGCGCCCACCCGCAGGACCATGTCCACCTGGGCCTGCCGCCCGCACTGGCGGTCCACGTCCTGGACACCGACGGTCGACTCACCACCCACTTCAGAGGCGTCATCGTGTAGGAACAGTCCAGACGGCACCCCGCAGAAATCCCTACGCCGTCCCTCTGACAAGGAGTACGTGTGTCTCACCTCTTTCCCGCCCTGGTGGGCGGCTCGGTCGTGGAGCGGCCTGCGGTGCGGTTCGGTGATCGGTCGCTGACGTACGGGGAGCTCGCCGACGCGGCGGGGGGTCTTGCGGGGCGGCTCGGCGGGGCCGGGAGGGTCGCCGTGTGGGCGACGCCGAGCCTGGAGACGGCCGTCGGGGTGACGGCCGCGCTGCTCGCCGGGGTGCCGGCCGTGCCGCTCAACCCGAAGTCGGGGGACGGCGAGCTCGGGCACATTCTGGCCGACAGCCGGCCATCGGTGGTGCTGGCGGAGGCAGGGGCGGAACTCCCCGGCTCCCTGCGGGAGTTGGAGCGGATCGACGTCGATGTGCGCCCAGGAGGAGGTGGCGGTGCGTGCGTCGCGGAAGCCCCGGACGACGCCCCCGCCCTCGTCGTCTACACCTCCGGCACCACCGGCCCGCCCAAGGGCGCCGTCATCCCGCGCCGGGCGATCGCCGCGACCCTCGACGCGCTGGCCGACGCCTGGCAGTGGACCGGCGACGACGTCCTCGTGCACGGGCTGCCGCTGTTCCATGTGCACGGGCTGATCCTGGGGGTGCTGGGGCCGCTGCGGCGCGGTGGGTCGCTGCGGCATCTGGGGCGGTTCAGCGCGGAGGGCGTGGCCCGGGAGCTGAACGACGGCGCCACGATGTTGTTCGGGGTGCCGACGATGTACCACCGGCTCGCCGAAGCCCTGGACGAGGACGTGGAGCTGGCCGAGGCGCTCGGCCGGGCGCGGCTCCTGGTGTCCGGTTCCGCCGCGCTGCCCGTGCACGACCACCAGCGGATCACGGCAGCCACCGGGCGCCGGGTCATCGAGCGGTACGGCATGACGGAGACCCTGATGAACACGAGTGTCCGGGTGGACGGTGAACCCCGCCCCGGGACCGTCGGCGTGCCGCTGCCCGGCGTCGACCTGCGGCTCGTCGAGGAGGACGGGTCGACGATCGCCGCGTACGACGCCGACGGCGCGCCCACCGGCTCGCACGATGGAGCGAGCGTGGGCGAGATCCAGGTCCGCGGGCCGAACCTCTTCACCGAGTACCTGAACCGGCCCGACGCCACCGCCGCCGCGTTCACCGAGGACGGCTGGTTCCGCACCGGCGACATGGCGATCCTCGACGCCGACGGCTGTGTACGCATCGTCGGCCGCAAGGCCACCGACCTGATCAAGAGCGGCGGTTACAAGATCGGCGCCGGTGAGATCGAGAACGCGTTGCTGGAACACCCCGCCGTGCGGGAGGCGGCCGTCACGGGTGAACCCGACGACGATCTCGGCGAGCGGATCGTGGCCTGGGTGGTGCCGATCAGCGCCCCCGCCCCCGCCCCCGCTCCCCTCGGCCCGGAACTCTCCGACCACGTGGCCCGCCGCCTCGCCCCGCACAAGCGCCCGCGCGTCGTCCACTTCCTGGACGCCCTGCCCCGCAACGACATGGGCAAGATCCTCAAGCGGGCTCTGATGAAGGATGCGGAATGACTGAGCGGCTCACCGCCCGCGAGGCCATCGCCCTCGTCACGGACGACGAATTCAGTGAACTGACCTTCCCCGTAAGGGACTTCAAGCCCGACGGCCCACTGTCCTGGCAGGGTTACGACAACTCCCGCGCCCGCGCCGCCACCCGCACCGGCGAGGACGAGTCCGTCGTCTGCGGCCGCGCCACCATCGGCTCCACCCCCGCCGTACTGATCGCCTTCGAGTTCGGCTTCCTCGGCGGTTCGCTCGGCGAGCGCACCGGCGACCGGCTGGAGGCGGCGTACACCTATGCGCGCGAGCAGCGCCTCCCGCTCGTCTCCCTCGTCGCGACCGGCGGCAGCCGGATGCAGGAGGGCATGCTCGCGCTCACTCAACTCCAGCGCGTGGCGCGGCAGTCGGCGCTCACTCGGGAAGCGGGGACAGCGCAGATCGCCGTACTGCGGGATCCGACGACGGGCGGCGGCTGGGCCACGCTGGGCGCGGGCGCCGACGTGACGCTGGCGCTGCCCGGCGCCCAGGTGGGCTTCGCGGGCTCCCGGGTGCGCCCGCCCGACGCGGATCCGGCGGCGTACACCGCCGAGGCCCAGGTGTCGGCGGGCGCGGTGGACGCCGTCGTACGGCCACAGGAGCTGCGGCGGACGCTGGCGCTGTGGCTGGAGCTGCTCACCAGCCCCTCGACGGAGGCCGCGGCCCCTCCGGCCGCCCTGAGCACGGTCGACCACCCAGCCACCAACCCCTCACCGAAGCCCGCAGACCCTCCACCCACCCTCAGCACAGTCGACCACCCCGCCACCGGTTGGGAAGCCGTCCAACGCGCCCGCTCCCCGCAACGCCCGCGCGCCTCCGCCTACTTGGACGCCTACTTCACCCGCCGCACCACCATCAGCGGCGACCGCTGCGGCGGCACCGACGCCGGCATGCTGTGCGGCTTCGGCTCGCACGGCGGGCGGACCATCGCGTACGCCGCCCAGTGCGGGACGGCCACCCGCCCCGCCGGTTATCGCACCGCCGCCCGCCTGATCCGCCTCGCGGGTCGACTAGGCATCCCCGTGCTGACGTTGGTGGACACTCCGGGCGCCGCGAACGACGCCGACGCGGAGCGGCAGGGCGCCGGCTCGGCGATCGCGGACCTGTTCGCCGCGGTGGCGACCGCCCGTACGCCCGTCACCACTCTGGTGATCGGCGAGGGCGGCTCGGGCGGCGCCCTCGCGCTGACCGCGCCCGGCAACACCTGGGCCACGCCGGACAGTTACTTCTCGGTCATCGCGCCGGAGCTCGCGGCCGCGATCCTCAAGCGCCCGGCCCAAGAGGTGCGGGCCACGGCCGATCAACTTCGCCTCCGGCCACAGGACTTGCTGGATCTCGGGGTCGTCCGGGGCATCGTGAGCGAATAGGCGGTGTCGGCTCCCCCCTCCCAAGGGGAGCCGACACCGCCGGCACAAAGGAGCCTTCAGCCCGCCGGGCCGGCTACCGCACCCCCACCGCCCGAATGACCTCCTGCTTCACCGACCCACCCCGGTCGTCCCTCGCGGACGCCCGCAGCGACACGAACTCGGCGTCCCGCGGCACGCTCAGCGTCCCCTTCCAGGACGCGCCCCCACCGGACAGCGGCACCGCACGCCACGTCTTCCCGTCGTCGTACGACACTTCGAGCTTCCCGCCCCCGATGGCGCCGGTGTCCGCCGCGCCCTTCACATACTCGGCGTAGACCCCAACCCGCACCCGGCTGCCGCCGCGCACATCGCCCGCGAGGTCGGTGTCGACGTCGTAGCCGAGGTTGATGAGCGGCAGGAAGGTCCAGCGGTCCTCCGGCGTGGCCGCCGACTTGAACGTCCACTCCGAGTGGCCCTCGGTGGACAGCTTCCAGCGGTCCGGGTCCAGCGTCGTGTCCGTGACGACCTTGTACGTGTGCTCGTCGGCGGGCGCGTCCCACACGTACGCGCCCGAGCCCATCCGCCGGTCGACCAGCGAACCGTCCTGGTACACCTCCGTGAACTGGGTCATCCCCTTGTCCCCGCTCCACACATCGCCGAAGCCGGTGTGGTCGGGCCCGGAGTCGCCCCAGCCGGGGGTGTTCAACTGGATCTGGTTTCCCTGGCGTTGCTGTCCCCAGCCGAGCCCGGTGCCGAGCCAGGGATGCCAGACGGGCTTGAACCAGTCGAGGTCCGGGTGCGTGCCCCCGCGGTACCGGACCAGCCCGCTGCGCTCCTCCAGCGCACTGTCCCCGAGGTCGACGGACTCGTGCCACAACTGCCCGGCGCCGGTGGAGACATAGTCGGTCCGCTCGGCCGGGTAGTCGATCCGTTCCTTGAAGCCGATCCCGATGGGGAAGGTGTCGGTGATCGAGTAGCGGAACTCGCCGCCCGAGGCTGGCTTGTCGCCGTGGAACTTGGTGTCCAGCACGGCGAGTTCGCGGTTGCCCGGCTCATACGTCAGATCCCCGCGAGGGATGGCCCCCGCGTGCCCCTCCGAAAGGTCGTACACATACGGCGTGTTGAGTGTCCCCGTCATGTCGACGCTCCGGGCCGCCCGCAGCCTCGCCGCGTCCGCCGCGTTGACCGTGGCGATCTGCAACGGCCGGTCGGCGTTGTCGTCCGTCCCGAACCAGGCGTTGAGGCGTCCCGCCGTGTCGTCGGTCACGAACAGTGCCTTGGCGCCCGCGTCCTGGGCCGCCTGGGCGAGCGCGGCGGGTTCGACCCCGTCGCCGAGCCGCGCGAGGACGGCCTTGCCCCGGACTCCGCTCAATGAGCCACTCACGAAGGATCCGACATCGACCAGCGGCAGTCTGCTGCGCCCCTCGATCAGCGTGGCGCCCGGCTGGGCAACCGCTTCACCGACTCCCTTGACCTCAAGGAGCGGCTTGCCGAGCCGCCACACGGTCCGGTACTCGAAGGTGCCCTTCGTGACCTCGGCGGTGGGCGCGGCGAAGATGCTGTCGTACTTCACCGGCACCTGGACGGCACCGAACAAGTCGGCCCCGCCCGCGTTCCGGTCGTACTCCATCAGCAGCTGCCGGGTCTCGGTCCGTCGGTCGACCTTTGCCTCGACCTCCCTCAACTTCGTTCCGTCGAGGGTGACTTCGCGGTCCTGGTCGAGTGTGACCTCGGGTGCCGCGAGAAAACCGAGCCCGAGCGAGTCCGCGCCGTTGCTGCCGCGCACGTCGAGGAAGGTGTCCAGGCTGTACGTCCCCGGCCTCAGCCGGAGCTTCACGGTGCCCGAGTCCCCGACCGGCTCCCAGGAGGGGTCGACGCCCTGCGTGAGCTGCTGGACCTCGAGATCGGCGGCCGTCGCGGCTCCGTCCCTGTCCTTGACGTGCACAGTGAGCGTGTACCGCTCCTCCTCCTTGACCAGCCCGAACACGGTGTGCGCGACGGGGGCGCCGGCCACGGACGCGACGATCTGCCCGGAGGTGTTGCCCACGGCCGCCTTCGCGCCGTCACCCGTGACCGTCGTGGCCGCGGTCCCGTGCGCGGGCACGGTGAGCGTGGAGTCGGCGAGGGTCGCGACACCGTCAGGAACACCCTGCACCGAGAGGCTCAACTCGACAGCCGCATCGGATGAGTTGGTGTACGTCAACGTCTTCGTGACGGGCTCGTTCTCCTCGTACGGCCAGCTGTAGGAACCGAGGTCCGCGCTGCCGGTGGCGGTGACCGCCGAGCCGATCGCGTCCGGCACGCTCACGCGTCCGGAGCCCAGCACATAGGCGGACGCGTCGAGTTGCTCGGACGTGGACATCAGCGCGTCCTTGAGTTGCGCGCCGGTCCAGTCGGGGTGCTTCTCGGCGAGCAGGGCGGCCACCCCCGCGACATGGGGCGTCGCCATCGACGTACCACTCATGCTCGTGTAGTAGCCGTCACCATCGACGAGTTGGGAGCGTGCGGCGAGGATGTCGACGCCCGGCGCGGAGAGGTCGGGCTTGAGCGCGTTGTCGCCGTGGCGCGGGCCCGCACTGGTGAAGTAGGCGGCCTCGTCGGCGGAGTCCACCGCGCCGATGGTCAGCGCGGAGTCGGCGGCGCCGGGTGAGCCGATGGAGTACGGGGCGCCGGTGTTGCCGGCGGCGATGACGAAGAGCGCTCCGGTCTCCTGGGAAAGGGTGTTGACGGCCTCAGCCATGGGGTCGGTGCCGTCGCTGGCCTCGGTCGAGCCGAGGCTCATGGAGATCACCTGGGCCCCCACGTCACGCGCGGCCCACTCCATGCCTGCGATGATCTGCGACTCGCTCCCCGACCCCTGGTCGCTGAGCACCTTGCCGACGGCGAGCGTGGCTCCGGGGGCGACGCCCTTCTCCTGCCCCTCCGAGGCGGCGCCGCTCCCGCCCACGGTCGAAGTGACGTGCGTGCCATGACCGTTGCGGTCGGCGACCTCCTCACCCTCGATGAAGCTCCTGGTCGTCGAGACCCGTCCGGCGAGGTCGGGATGCCCGGCGTCGACCCCCGTGTCGAGGACGGCGACCGTGACCCCCTTCCCAGTCAGCCCGGCCTCCCACGCCGCCGCCGTACCGATCTGCGCGTTGCTCTCGGCCATGTCCGCCGTGACCCGCCCGTCGAGCCACACCTCGTCGATGCCGTCCTGGGCGGTCAGCGCCTGCCAGAAGGTCCGCCCCTTGTCCGCGTCGACGGCGGCGCCCCGGATGCTCGGCAGCGCACGCGTCCGCTCGGCGCCGCGCGGCGTGAGAGACCGCGCCTTCTTCTCGTACGTCACGATCAGCGGCAGCTCGTCCGTCTTCTGGTCGGTCAGCCCCTGCCGTATCAGCTCACTCACGTCGAACAGCCGCCGGTCCAGGGTGCCCGCCCGCAGATACGGCAGCGCCTCGTCCGGTACGACGGTGACGACGCCGTTCACCACCTGTGTGCGCACGGCACCGGTGGCACCCTCGGGCCGCTCGACGGTGACCGTCTTCTTCCCGCCGCCGAGGTCGGTGACGGTCACCTTGTCGCCGGTGACAAGGGTGACGGTGCGGGTGGCGCTCGCGGCCCGGGGCGTGGTGTCCGGTGCGGCCGCCGTCGACTGCCCCGCGGGCAGCAGGGCGATCACGAGGCCGGCCGACAACAGCGCCGCCCCACGTCTCGCTGGTCCTCTGGTCATCATCGCCCTCTCTTCGTCGGCGGCATGCCCTGGTGCTGCGAAGAGTGTCGGGGGCCTTGTGTCGCACCGGAGTTGACAGAGCCTGGCGGGAAGGTGCCCTGGCGGCTTCCCGCCAGCACAGACAGGTACGAGCCAGGGAAACCGGGACAGTCAAAGCAGGTCTGTTCGGTGTCAGACCCGACACCTGGACTGCTGCGTCCGGTGGGGAGCCGGAGCCGACGGAGTCGGTGGATGAGGGGGAGTTCGTATGAGCAACGAACAACTGCGACGTGTGTACCGAAGATCCGGACTACCGGCGGGCTTCATCGTCGGACGGGGTTCCTGGGGGTCGTCGCCCCGCTCCTGCCTCTGATGAACGAGGACATACCGACTTGGGTGAAGGTGCTGATCTGGGTCCTCGTCGTCCCCTTCTTCGGCTGGTTGTACCTGGCGGTCAAGCGGATCGGGACCCTCGTCGACGTTCGCGGCATCCAGGTACGTGCCTTCGTCCGAAAGAAGCGGCTGGACTGGGCGGAGGTCCAGGACATCCGGGCCGAGCCCAATATCGTCGGGTACATGCAGAGCGGGGCGCCGACCCTCATTACCGCTGTCCTGGAACCGGTTCCTGGTCGAGGTGTCCGCGTACGACGACCGGCACCGCCAGGTGGTCAGCTCACGCGCCCAGCCCGCCGACCGGGGCGGAGCCGACGCGGTCCCTGACCGCTCCACCGCCAAGACCACCCGTCCAGCGGCACCCCACCCGGCCCCCCACAAAAGGCGACACCCCGTCAGGGACCGCACGATGCGAGAGAGGACCGCCGTCCGGCGGAGCCCCTCGGCCTGCGCTCTCGGGAGGATCTGCCATGACCGACAGTCTGGAGCAGTTGCGCCGCTGCCATTTCGCCGTCGATCTGGGGGCGGCGAGGACCCGTGTGTATGTGAAGGGCGCGGGGCTGGTCGTCGACCAGCCGAGTGTCGCCGCGATCAACACGAAGACGGGTGCGCTGATCGCGGTCGGCGAGTTCGCGGAGAAGATGACGGGGCGTACGCCCGACTACATCCGGGTCGTACGGCCGGTGTCCGGCGGCACGGTCGTCGACATCGAGATGGCGCAGCGGATGCTGCGGCAGCTGCTCGGTGACAAGGTCCGCCGCACGCTGCGCCGCAAGCCGCGGCTGCGGGCGGCCGCCTGCACACCGCACGACGCGGACCCGCTGGCCCAGCGTGCCGCGATCGAGACGCTCGTCGGGCTCGGAGCGCGCCGGGTCGAACTGGTCGACACGCTGATCGCCGCCGCCGTCGGGTGCGGACTGCCCGTGGAGCGGCCCGAGGCCACCATGATCATGGTGTGCGGGGCCGCCGCGACCCAGCTCGCCGTGTTGTCCCTGGGCTCGATCGTCACCGCCGAGCGCATCCCGGTGGGCGGCGAGGCCGTCGACCACGCGATCGTGCAGCACCTGCGCCACCAGCACGAGCTGATGCTGCCGAGTCAGGCGGTACGACCCCTACAGCTCGCCCTCTCCGGGAACGGGCTCACCCCGCACGGCCCGGCGTCGACGGAGATCCACGGGCGAGACGTGGCGACCGGCCTCGCGCGTTCCGTGCAGGTCGACACCGCCGCCGTACGCGATGCCATCCAGACCCCGCTGACCGCCGTACTCGACGGCATCGGCAAGGTGCTGCGCGCCTGCCCGCCCGATCTGGTGGCCGACCTCGCCGACCGCGGGATCATGATGGTCGGCGGCAGCGCCCTGCTCCCCGGGCTCGATCAGATGCTGCGGCAGGCGACGGGCATGCCGGTGCACATCGCGGAACGCCCCGACGTCTGTGCCGTCCAGGGCCTCGGCTACATGCTGGAGGGCAGGATCGAACCGCTGGTCCTGGACCCGCTGGCGGACTGACGTCCGGGCGTCGGAGGGGACCCCGTATGACCGATGCAGTCTCCCGCCTCCCACCCCTCCTGGAAGCCGTCCTCAGTGTCGGCACCGATCTCGAACTGCGGGTCACGCTCCAGCACATCGTGGACGGTGCCGCCGAGCTGACGGGTGCCCGGTACGCGGCCCTTGGCATGGCCGAGCCGGGGCACGACGGGCTCGTGGAGATCCGTACGGCGGGTCCGTCCACCGGCGGGACCGGGCTGCCCGGCAGCTCCCTCGGCGTTCCCATCCGCGTCGACGAGGAGGTGTTCGGCACGCTGCATCTCGCCGACAAGGAGGGAGGCGCGTTCACCGCCGAGGACGAGCAACTGCTGCACCTGCTGGCCACCCAGGCCGGCATCGCGATCGGCAACTCCCGGCTGTACGAGACCGCGCGGCAGCGCGAGCGCTGGATCGAGGGCGCGGCGGCCGTCACGACCGCGCTGCTCACGGGGGAGAGTGCCGCCGAGGCCCTGATGACCGTCGCCGAGCGGGCCCGGGTCCTCGCCGACGCCGCGGCGGGCGTCATCCTCCAGGCCACACCGGAGGGCGGCATGGAGATCGTGACCGCCTCCACACTCGACGACCCCGGGGACATCGTCGGCACGGTCATCGAGCCGGGCAGCCCCGTCCTCGAACAACTCCTCGGCGGGGAGCCGGTGTTCATCGACGACTCGGCGACCGACCCGAGGATGACCACGCATGTACGGGCCCGGTTCGGCCCGAGCATGATGCTCCCCCTCCAGGCCGACGGCCGCCTCATCGGCACGCTCGCCCTTCCCCGCCGCCGCGGCGACCGGGCGTACACCCCGGCGGAGCGGCTGCTCGCCACGCAGTTCGCCTCGCAGGCCGCGCTGGCGCTGGTCCTCGCGGACGCCCAGCACAGCCGCGAGCGGCTCGCGGTCTACGAGGACCGCGACCGGATCGCCCGCGACCTGCACGACCTGGTCGTCCAACGGCTCTTCGCCACCGGCATGATGCTGGAGTCCACCCAGCGCCGCAGCACCGGCGCCGAGGGCGACGACGTGCACGCCACCCTCGGCCGGGCCGTCGACGAGCTCCAGTCCACCATCCAGGAGGTCCGCACCGCGATCTTCGCCCTCCAGCAGCCGCCCGCCGACGCTCCCACCACCTTCCGCGGCAAGGTGCTCCGCGAGACGGCGAGCGTGGCGGCCGCCCTGGGCTTCCAGCCGTCCGTCCACTTCACCGGCCCCGTGGAGAACCGCGTCACGGACCCCGTCGCCGGCCATCTGCTCACCGCCCTGCGCCGCAAGCTGACCGCCGCCGCACGCCGCACCGAGGTCTCCCGCATCGAGGTCACGGTCGACGCGACGGCCACCCTCCCGGACGGCCGCGCCGGCCTCCGCCTGACGGTGTACGACGACGGCACCAGGGACGACAGCGAGGGCACCGGCACGACAGCCACCTGGCGGTCACCGTTGTGAACAACCGGCACCCACCGAACACAAGTCTCGCTGGCCATACCGCCCCACATGGTGCAGGAAACGGATTCAGCCGGTTGGCCGCGCTCCGATTGCGAAAGCCCGACACGGGCCGAAACCTGAATTCCAGGAAGGGCCAACTCACGCCTAGATCAACTGCTACTCTCGGCCTCCTCTGAGCTTACCCATCAACGAAAGCCATCAAATGAACCTCTCGGTGACGCCGGCGACGCAACACTCCGCCGCCCCTCGGTCCATGCGCCGGTCGCACACTCCCCTGTCGGCCATCGACCCGCTCGGGACCGCCGCCGTCAGGTCCGCCGGACGCGTGACGGACATCCCCGGGCGTCGTCCGGTCAAGCCGATCACTTTCGACTCGGCGCTGTAGGATCCACAGACTTCGGCAAGGGCACATCCGACGGTACGACTGACGTCGACTGTGCCCTTGCTGTGCGCCGGAGCCGTCAACTACCTTGAGTGATCAAGGAGTTAGTGGTACGTGCACCCCTCCGTTGGCACTATTCTTCGCCAAGTGGAGCTGCAACAACTCGTCCTCAAGATCCATAGCAGATGCGACCTCGCCTGCGACCACTGCTATGTGTACGAGCATGCCGATCAGAGCTGGCAAGGGCGCCCCACCTTCATTTCCGAGGAAACGCTCGGGAAAGTCGCCCAGCGTTTCGCGGCATATGCCGAATCGCATAAACTGCCTTCTGTTTCCGTGATCCTTCACGGTGGTGAACCTCTTCTTGTGGGCCCCGCCCGCATGAGAAGCATTTGCGCGGAGTTGACGCGCGTCATCACCCCGGTCACCAAGCTGAATCTTCATATCCACACCAATGCGGTACAGCTCAACACCCGCCATCTCGAGGTGTTCAAAGAATTCGGCGTCAAGGTAAGCATCTCGCTCGACGGCGACCGCGTCGCCAACGACCGGCACCGACGCGACCGAAGGCGGCGAAGCAGCTACGACCGGGTGGTACGCGCGATCAACCTGTTGCGCACCCCGGAGTACCGGCACCTCTACAGCGGTCTGCTGTGCACGGTGGACGTGGCCAACGATCCCGTCGCGGTGCACGACGCCCTGGTGGCCCTGCGACCGCCTCGCATCGACTACCTGCTTCCGCACTCCACCTGGGACAACCCACCGCCCAGACCTGCGGATTCACCCGCCGCGTACGCCGCTTGGCTGCTCAAGATCTTCGACCGGTGGGACCGGCAGGGCCGTACCGTGTCGGTGCGGACCTTCGAGTCGGTCCTGAGCACCCTGCGGGGCGGCCCGAGCCTGACGGAGGCGATGGGGCTCGCGCCGAGCGATCTCGCGGTCGTGGAGACCGACGGCACCTTCGAGCAGGCGGATTCGCTGAAGACGGCGTACGACGGCGCCCCCGCGACCGGTTACGACGCCTTCCACCACAGCTTCGAGGAGTTCGCGCAGCATCCCGGCGTACGCGCGCGCCAGCTGGGCCTCGCGGGTGTCAGCGATACCTGTCGCAGCTGCCCGGTGATCGAGTCGTGCGGCGGAGGGCTCTACGCGCACCGCTACAGCACTGGCCGCGGCTTCGACAATCCGTCCGCCTTCTGCTCGGACCTGCGGGCCTTCGTCGACGGCGTCGCCGAGCGGATCACGGAGCACGCGCTCAGCCCGGCCGTGCACAGTGACGAGGAACTCCGGTTCGCCCAGGGCGAGTCGGTCCGGCGTCTGCTCGCCCGCGTCGCGGCCCTGCATGCCGGCGACCCGGACTGGGACGAGGTGTGGCGGGCCTTCCTGGACCTGGACGGCATGGCGGATGTCACGCCGTACGTCGACGAGATCCTCGCCCATCCCTACCTGTACACCACACTGAAGAACTGTCTGCACGACCGCGTCACCACCCCGGCGCCGCTCGGCTCGGCGATCACCGCAGTCGCCGTCCGCGCAGGAGCCGACGTCAAGCTCGCCTGGGACCAGACCGACCCCGCGCTGCACCTACCGACCCTGGGAACCCTGACCCTCCCCACGCCCGGCCGGGTCGAGGTCACCGTCAACTCGGGCCGCCTGCACGTGCGCACCGAGAACGGCACGGAGTACTCGATCGAGGAGACCCCGGCCACCTGGCGCCCCCGGCGATCAGTGCACCTCGGTGACAGCGCCCCCTTGCTCCTCGACGACGCCGACCCCCTCCGCGACTGCTACCCCGTCCCCGTCGCCGCTCCGCTGAGCCCCGGCGATCTCGCCCTGTTCTCCGAACGGCTACGGACGGCACATGAGTTGATGGACGAACGCGAGCCCGCCTGGCGCGACGACATCAACGCTCTCCTCACCACCACGGTCACCCCGCTCGTGGCGGGCTCAGGAGTGCGGCTCGGCGCCCACGGCCTGGGCGCACTGGGGGTGGCCGTCGACTTCGAGCCCGAGGAGTTGGTACGTGAGCTGCCGCGCACCGGGCGCCTGGCCAGGCTCACCGCGCTGCGCGAGACGGCGGATCTGAACGTGCCGGGCAACCAGGCAGGGCGGCTGCTCGACGAGGCGAGCCGTGGGCTCGGCGACGCCACTTATCACCAGGGCGAGCCGGAGGCGCGGGGCGCCGCGCTGGCACGGGCGGGCCGCGCCCTGGACCGGCTGGCCGCCCTCCCCCAGCGTGAACTCACCGAAACCGGCGTGGTGTTGGCGGACGAACTGCGAGCCGAGTGGGCCGGGCAGGCCGGACAGACCGTGCAGCGAAGCTGATCGGGGCCCGGCTGCCGCGTGATCTCGTGACGGAACGGGAAATGGCGGGGAAAGCGGTGCTGCACTTCGGGATACGGGGGGCTGTCGACCCGGCGGCGGTCCAGATGTCTGGATATCGCCAGGGATTGACGTGAAAGAGGCGACCCGTTCAGGCCGACGGTCGGGAAGATTGTGGGCTCCGGTCGGCTGACGTCCCGTAGGGGCCGCCCGTCCACAGGCAGGGGGGCGCGTGGAGATTCCTGATCGGGACCTGGAACGGGAACGGGTTTCGGACAACAGGCCTTATTTCTTTCTCAGTTACGCCCACACACCGCCCTGGGGGCCGGGCGGCGGCGACCCCGATCACTGGGTGCAGGTGCTCTTCACGGATCTCTGCGACCACATCATGGCGCTCACGGACCTGCCGGCCGGCGCACCCGCCGGATTCATGGACCGGGAGATGCGCTCGGGGGACGGGTGGCCGGAAAAACTCAGCGAGAATCTCGCGAACTGCCGGGTGTTCGTACCGCTGTTCTCGCCGCGCTACTTCACGAGCGAGAGTTGCGGACGGGAATGGTTCGCCTTCAACGAACGTATTCTGCGCGCGCGAGCGACCGGTTCCGGTGCCGTACCCACCATCGTGCCCGCGCTGTGGACGTATATCGATTACGCCCAACTCCCTGATTCCGTACGGCATATACACGTGGACCACGCCCAGTTCGGGGACCGGTACGCGGCCCACGGGATCTACGGGCTGATCAAGCTCAACCGGCTGCGCGACGAGTACGAGGAGACCGTGCTGGGGCTGGCTCAACGGATCGTGCGGGTCGCCCACGAGTCGCCGCTGCCGTCCAGCAGGCCCCGCCCCTACGAGCGGACGCCGAGCGCGTTCAAACCGCGCGGCGAGGGGCCCCGGCACATCCATCTGACTGTGGCGGCGCCCACCCGGCACAGCATCCCCGAGCACCGCGACGAACGCCCGTACGGCGATGACGCCCAGGACTGGAACCCGTACCACTCGGAGTCGACCCGGCCGCTGCCCGCGCTCGCCGAGGAGCTGATCCGCTCGCTCGACTACCGGATCACGGTGTCGTCCTTCGACGACGAGGACCCCGGCGAGGAGCTGGTGGTGAACGACCCCGACAAGGCGGCGCCGAGCCACCCCGGGATCCTACTCATCGACCGCTGGGCGCTCAGCGACGAGGAACGGCGGCGCAGGCTCAAGGCGTTCGACGCGAACGCCCGTCCCTGGGTCAGCGCGATCGTCCCCTGGAACCGTGCCGACATCCAGTGCCACGGCGAGGAGGGCCGGCAACTGACGGAGGAGCTGGAGCGGACGCTGCCGGTGATCCTGGACCGGGGCCGGCGCACCGACTCCCGGGTCGCCGTCAACGGCGTACCGACGCTCAAGTCCTTCACCGACGTGCTGCCGTCCGTCGTCGCGCACGCGACCCGGCAGTACCTCAAGCACGCCGAGGCCCATCCGCCCCCCGGCCCGCCGCTGCGCAGGCCCCGTCTGACGGGCCCCACCCACCCGCCGCAGTTCGACAGCGGATCCGATCACGGAGGAGAAGCATGACGGCCGTGCAGGACGGACGCATCATCACCTTCTACTCGTACAAAGGGGGCACGGGCCGCACGATGGCCCTGGCCAACACCGCGTGGATCCTCGCCGCCAACGGCAAACGCGTCCTGACCGTCGACTGGGACCTGGAAGCTCCGGGGCTGCACCGCTTCTTCCACCCCTTCCTCCCCAACGCGCTCGCGGCCACCACCGGTGTCATCGACATCATCAGCGAGTACGCCTGGGCCGCGACCACCCGGACTCAGCGCTCCGGCCCCTGGCACCTGGACTACGCGCATGTGGAACAGCACGCCATCTCGCTGACGCCCGAGCGGCTCGGACTGCGTTTCCAGGACGGCGGTTCGCTCGACTTCCTCTCCGCCGGACGCCAGGACCGCTCGTACTCCGCGACGGTGTCGTCCTTCGAGTGGGACAACTTCTACGAAAGGCTCGGCGGGGGGCTGTTCTTCGACGCGCTGCGCGACGACATGAAGGCGTCGTACGACTATGTCCTGATCGACTCGCGTACCGGTCTTTCCGACAGCGCCGACATCTGCACCATCCAGATGCCGGACGTGCTCGTGGACTGCTTCACGCTCAGCGACCAGTCGCTGGACGGCGCGGCGGCCGTGGCCCGCAGCGTCGAGGCCGGATACGGCAAGCGCAAGATCCGGGTGCTGCCCGTGCCGATGCGCATCGACGAGGGCGAGAAGGAGAAGGTCGACGCCGGACGGGCGCTTGCCCGGCTGAAGTTCGACGGGCTGCCCAAGGGGCTCGGCGGTGAGGAGCTCGGCTCCGAGGACCTGACCACGTACTGGGGCAACGTCGAGATCCCCTACCGGCCTTACTACGCGTACGAGGAGACGCTCGCGACCGTCGGCGACGAGAGCGGGCTCGCCAACTCGCTGCTGTCCGCCTTCGAACGGCTCACCGCGGTCATCTCGGACGGCGAGGTCACCTCGCTGCCTGCGGTGCCGGAGCCGGTGCGGCTGCGCTGCCGTGACGCGTTCCTGCGGCGGCGTCCGCTGACGACCGCCGCCGATGTCGTCATCGTCTACGCGGCGGAGAACCGTATGTGGGCCGACTGGGTCGAGTCGCTCCTGGTGCGCGCCGGCTGCCATGTCACCCCGCACGACATCGCCTCCGGGCCCGTCGAGCAGCTGGACACGGCCACGCGCACCCTCGTGCTGCTGTCGAACTCCTTCAGGAAGTCCCGGAACGCCGATGCCGTCTGGCGCACGCTCATCGAGTCCGGCGCCGGCTCCCCGGGAGTCCTGGGCGCCCCCTTGGTCCAGCTGGTCCCGCTGCGGGTCGACGAGGTCCGGCTGCCCGAGAGCTACCTCAACCACAACCCCGTAGACCTGCACCGGCTCGACGAGGCCCAGTGCGTCACCGCACTGCTGAGCACCCTGGAACTGCCGGGTCTGCTCACCGACGTCGGCGAGTCCGGCCCGCGCTTCCCCGGTACCGCCCCGGCGATCTGGAACGCGCCCCAGCGCAACAACACCTTCACCGGCCGCAACGCCATCCTGGACCGGGTCCGCGACCAGATCGGCGGTGGCATGTCCATCGTGCTGCCGCAGCCGCAGGCGCTGTTCGGGCTGGGCGGCGTCGGCAAGACGCAGGTGGCGCTGGAGTACGTGCACCGGTTCATGGCCGACTACGACCTGGTGTGGTGGATCTCAGCCGAGGACACCGGCAACGTCGTCGCCTCGCTCGCCGACCTCGGGGCCCGTATCGGCGCACCCAGCCGCGAGGACATCAACCTGGCCAGCCAGGAAGCCGTCCAGATGCTGGCGCGCGGGGCGCCGACCAAGCGCTGGATCCTGGTCTTCGACAACGCCGACGACCCGGCGCAGCTCACCCGCTACTTTCCCAAGGGCGGCGGCGGCCACATCCTCGTCACCTCGCGCAACCAGGCCTGGGCGCAACAGGGAGTGTCCCTGCCCATCGACGTGTTCCTGCGCGAGGAGAGCGTGGAGCACCTCACCGGGCGCGCCTCGGGACTCAGCGCCGAGGAGGCCGACCAGGTGGCGAGCGCGGTCGGCGATCTGCCGCTCGCGGTGGAGCAGGCGGCGGCGTGGCTGGCCGAGACGGCGACGCCCATCAAGGACTATCTGCGGCAGCTGGCCGAGCAGACCACCGAGGTACTGGACCTCAACCAGCCCCCGGACTACCCCGAGACGGTGGCCGCGACCTGGAACATCTCCATAGCGCGCCTGAAGGAACGTTCCCCGGCCTCCGTGCGACTGCTGCAACTGTGCGCGTTCCTGGCCGCCGAGCCGATCTCCTCGGACCTGCTCTACAGCAAGGAGATGATCGACGCCCTCAGGCCGTACGATCCCGCCCTCCAGGAGAGTCTGCTGCTCGGCCGGGTGATCCGCGAGATCGGCCGGTTCGCGCTCGCCAAGGTCGACCAGGTCAGCAACAGCATCCAGGTCCACCGCCTGGTGCAGGCCGTGATCCGCTCGCAGCTGACCGAGGAGGAACAGCGGGAGGCCCGGCATGTGGTGCACACGGTGCTCGCGGGATGCCGGCCCGACGGGGACGAGCCCATCGACGACCCGGAGAACTGGCCGAAGTTCGCGGTCATCTGGCCGCACCTGACGGCCTCCGACGCCCGTAACTGCACCGATGCCGGCACCCGTCGCCTCCTCATCGACCGCGTCCGCTACTTCTGGAAGCGCGGCGATTTCCCCGGTGCCCAGCAGCGCGCCGAGGACCTCCTCGCGCACTGGAAGCCGCTGCTCGGCGAGGACGACGTGCAGTACCTGTATCTGCGCTGCCAGCTCGGCAACGTACTGCGCTCCCAAGGTCTTTACGTCGAGGCCCGGGCGATCAACACCGAACTCCTGGAGCGCCAGCAGCGGGTGCTCGGGCGCTCGCATCCGCACACGTACGTCACCATGTCCAGTCTCGCCAGTGACCTGGCGGCACTCGGCGTGTACGGGTCGGCGGTGGACTTCGCCCGCGAGGCGCACGAGGGTTTCAGCCAGATCTTCCACGAGTCCCATCGCCGGACACTGAGCGCGGCCAACAACCTCGCGCTCGCGCTGCGCATGGTGGGCCGCTACGGCGAGGCACGCGTCCTCGACCAGGAGACCTTCGACCGGCGTACGGAGGTCCTCGGCAGCGACCATCCGTACACCCTGGCCTCGGCGGGGCGGCTGGGGCGCGACCTGCGGGAGGTCGGCCGGTACGCGGAGTCCGTGTCGCTCCTCGCGCGTGCGTACGAGTCCCACAAACGCATCCTCGGCAAGGAGTTCCCCGGCACGCTGAGCTGTGCCAAGTCCCTCGCGGTGTCGCTGCGCAGGGCGGGCCAGTTCGAGGACGCCCGCCGCCTCACGACGGCGACGCGGGCGCAGTACCGGGCCCAGTACGACGCGCACACACCCGACTCCCTCGCCTGCGACCTGAACATGGCCGCCGACCTGTTCGCCGCCGATGAGCGGGAGGCCGCGCGCGAGGTGGCCAAGGAGGCGCTCGCCGAGTACATGAAGGTCCCGGGCGAGGCTCACCCCTACACCCAGGCCGCGCTCAACAACCTCGGGATCTTCCACTGGGGCTGCGGAGACTCGGAGGAGGCGGAAGCGGTCTTCCGTCAGGTCCTTCTCCGCATGGGCGATGTGCTCGGCGAACAGCACCCGCACACCCTCTTCACGGGCATCAACTACGCCAACGTCCTCGCCGACCAGGGGCGCTTCGACGAGGCACGGGAGCTGGAGAAGAAGGCGGTGGACACCCTCGGTACCGTCCTCGGCCAGCACCACCCCGAGACCCTGGCCATCGTCACCAACTCCGCCCTGACCCTCTCCGCGCTGGGCCGCAAGGACGAGGCGCGCCGCCTGGGCGAGGAGGCCCTGGGCGAGCTGCGCACGCTCCTGGGTGACGAGAACGGGATGACGCGGATCGCGGCCGCCGGGCGACGCATCTACCGGGACCTGGAGCCGCTGGCGGTGTGACGGCCGGGGCGACCGCGACCATGAGCGGTCCGCCCCGGACCCCGCTCAGTCAGGCGTGTCCGCGAGCAGCCAACGAAACACCTTCGGCAGCGCCGCCAGCGCGGCGAAGTGAGCGCCGGTCGGTTCGAGAACAGCCGTCGCCCGGGGAATCCGCGCGGCCAGCCAGGACGAGTGGGACGCCGGTGAGAAGACGTCCTTCGCCCCGTGCCACAGCATCACCGGCACCTGAATGTCCGCCGGATCGAACCCCCAGTCCCCGGTCAGCGCGAGCGCGTCGTCGATCCACCCGTACGGCGAAGTCCGCAACGCCTCACGGTAGTTGCGCACCAGCATCGACCGAATGGTGTTGTCCGAGACGATCTGGCGATCGTCGTCGGTGAGTTCCCGGCGCAGTTCCTCAAGGAGCCGCGCGGGATCGCTGCGGATCGCGGCGGACCGCGGAATCAGCCGGGCCACGAACCGCTCGGGGTCGGTGAACGCGGTCTTGAACTCGTTGACGTTCGACGGCGCCATCCCGGCGAACCAGTCGAGCCCCTCCGCGTTCCGCGGCGCGAGTCCGACCAGCGCGGCGGCCCGGGTCACCCGCTCCGGCAGCAACGCGGCGCAGGCCAGCGCGTGCGGAGCGCCCCCGGAGCGGCCGGCCACCGCGAACCGGTCGAGGCCGAGCGCGTCGGCGACGGTGGCCACGTCCTGTGCGACATCGACGACGCGACGCCCCGGATTGCGGTCGGAACCGCCGTACCCGGGACGGTCGTAGCTGATCAGTCGTGTACCGCAGTGGTAGAGGAACATGGGCCGCGGCCGGGGCCCGACCCGGCTGCCGGGCATGCCGTGCAGCAGGAACACCGGGCGCCCGCGCGGGTCGCCCGAGATCTCGACCCGCAGAAGCCGGCCATCCGGCGTCCGCACATGGTCATGCACCGCGCTCCCCCCTCCCTCGGTCCGGACGGACCGGGACAAACGCTGCCCGACCCCTGCCCACACGCCCACACCGTAAAACGAATCCGCAGGTCAACAGAGCTTCATATCAAGCCACTTGAAGCCGTCCCGCACCCTCCGCACCCCCGCACCGCCCCTGGACGTGCCCGCTCGCCACGAGGACGGCACCCTTCGCCCGCGCGGGAGCCGGGCGCAGAGCTGCTCCACCCAGTCGCGCATGAACGCACGGAGGACATCGTCGACGGATTGGGCTGGACGGAGGACACCGTCGACGGATTGGGCTGGACGGAGGACACCGTCGACGGATTGGACTGGCCGGTGGACATATCTCCACCTGGAACAGGGCTGCTGCCGCCACTGCCCGGGCCGCGCCTGCCGCCTAGCTTCAAGGCATGAACACCTCACGACGTCAGTTCCTGGCCCGCACGGCCGTCGGCGTAGCGGTGGTCGCCGGTGGCTCCTTCGGCGCCGACCCGGCCTCCGCGCTCATCAGTTCCCCGGCCGGGGCCGCCGCCGGGACCACCCGGACCACCACCCTCACCGACGTCACCGTGATCGACGTCGCGACCGGCCGCCGGAACAGGCGGCAGACGGTGCTGATCAGCGGCGAACGGATCGTCGCCGTCGGCCGGAACCTGCCGGTCCCCCGCGGCGCGACCACCATCGATCTGACCGGCAAGTTCGTCATCCCGGGCCTGGCCGACATGCACGTGCACGCCCTCGACACCGACGAGGTCGACCCGCCACTGCACCTGGCGAACGGCGTCACCACCCTCCGGGTCATGTCCGGCGACCCGAGGACCTACGAGTGGCGTGACCGGATCGACGCCGGCACCCTGCTCGGACCGCGGATGGTGGTCGCCAGTCAGATCTGACGGCGACCCGACTTTGTGGGATCCGAACCTGTTGTCCGTCCTGGTGGTACGGGACGAGGCCACCGCCCGGGCCGCCGTACGGCAGGTCAAGGCCGAGGGCGCCGACTTCGTGAAGGTCTACTCGCGCCTCGGCCCCACGGCCTACCGGGCGATCCTCGATGAGGCGCGGCGGCAGGGACTGACCGTAGCCGGGCACGCGCCCGACCAGGTTTCGATCCCCGCCGTCACCGCGGCCGGGCAGCGCAGCATCGAACACATCCACGCCGTCGCCCTGTCGGTGTCCAGCCAGGAGGCGGAGGTACGTCGTCAGTTGCGGGCCATCAGCCTGAGGACGGGCGACTACAACGGCTCGTTCCGGCAGCTGCACCCGATCGAATGGCTCGCGGCCCGCACCTTCAGCAGCGACCGCGCGGCCGATGTCCTGGGCCGGCTGAGGCACCGGAACACTCGGGTCACGCCCACCCTGGTGATGCACCGCGTGCTGGACATGCCCGACTACACCGCGCCGGATCCGGCGACGCTGAAGTACCTCAGGGAAGACTCGCTCGGCACCTTCGACTACGTACTGGAGAACCTCTACAAGGCCAACCGCCCGGCCGAGGAAATCGCCCGCCAGCGCCAGATGTGGGACTACCGGCAGCGCTTCGTCCGCGAACTGCTCGCCCACGACGTGCCGATCCTGGCAGGAACCGACACCGGTACGCCTTACTCGGTGCAAGGATTCACGCTGCACGACGAGTTGGAGCTGCTCGTCGGAGCCGGCGCGCCGCCTCAGCAGGCTCTGAAGGCGGCGACCGTGGAACCCGCACGATTCCTCGGCCTCGGCGATGTCCTGGGCTCGGTCGAACCACGCAGGATCGCCGATCTGGTGGTCCTGGACGCCGACCCGCTGAACGACATCCGCAACACCCGGCGGATCCATTCGGTCGTCACCCGCGGCCGGGTGATCTCCCCGCAGGCGCGGCGGAGGATGCTGGCCGATGTCGAGACAGCCGTCAGGAACCCGGCCTCCGCGGCAGCGATTGCACCCAGCGGATGCTGTGGAATGGGACGTTGAGGAACCTCCACAACACCTGGCGGCTGGCACCTGACACCTGACAGCCGGGCGCACCCGCCACCTGCCACTCGCCGCTCGCGAGCCGCCAGCAACCGTCCGCCCCCTCCAGAAAGCCGATGCCATGGCCGTCGACGTCGCCGCTCTACGCGACCACTTCCCGTCCCTCACCCACGGTCTGGCCCACTTCGACGGCCCGGGCGGGACGCAGACGCCCCGTCCCGTCGCCGATGCCATCGTCGCGACGCTGACCGGTCCCCTTTCCAACCGGGGAAGCAGCAGCGTGTCCGAGCTCAACGCCGAGAAGGCGGTCACGGACTTCCGCGCCGCTTACGCCGACCTGCTCAACGTATCGGCGAGCGGCATCGTCTACGGCCGCAGCGCCACGCAGCTCACCTACGACTTCTCACGCCACCTGGCCAAGAGCTGGAAAGTGGGCGACGAGATCATCCTCAGCCGCCTGGACCACGACTCGAACGTCCGTCCCTGGATCCAGGCGGCCCAGCGCGGAGGGGTGACGGTCCGCTGGATCGAGATCGACAGCGAGACCTCGGAACTGGACCTCGGTTCGTTCGAGCGGGCCCTCACGTCCCGGACGCGGCTGGTCGCGGTCACGGCCGCGTCGAACGTACTCGGCACCAAGCCGCCCATCCGCCGCATCGCGGACCAGGCTCACAGCGTCGGCGCCCTGGTGTACGTGGACGGAGTGCACTACACCGCGCACTCCCTGGTGGACGTGCCCGCGCTGGGGGCGGACCTGTTCACCTGTTCGCCGTACAAGTTCCTCGGACCGCACTGCGGCGTGCTCGCGGGAGTGCCCGAGCTGCTCGAATCCCTTGATCCGGACAAGCTGCTGCCGTCTCCCGACACCGTTCCGGAGCGCTTCGAATTCGGCACGCTGCCCTACGAGATCATGGCGGGCGCCACCGCCGCGGTGGACTTCCTTGCCGGGATCGACCCCGGGGCAGGGGATTCGCGGAGGGAGCGGCTGACGCATTCTCTGCACTTTGTTCATGACCACGAGAGCGTGTTGCGCAGCAGGATGGAAGAGGGTCTGCGCGCGCTGGGCGACGCCTTCACCGTGCACTCGAAGGCGAACGACCGCACCCCGACACTGCTGTTGACCCTCGACGGGCGCGACGCGCGCGAGGCACAGTTGCATCTGGCCGCACGGAACGTCGTGGCCCCTGCCGGGTCGTTCTACGCCTACGAGACCTTCGCCGCGCTGAAGTTGGACGACCCTGCCCTTCGGGTCGGACTGGCGCCCTACAACAACGCCGATGACGTGGACAGGCTCCTGGAAGGCATCGCCACCTTCCTCTGACGGTCAACACGCCCATGGCTGGCGCCACTTCACTCACCAGCAGTTCGTACGCGTACGCGACAGCCACCGGACAGTCCCGTCCGACGGCCGTCGCGCACGAGTACGAGCACGAGCACGCGCACGCGCACGACGGGACGGGACGCGTCACGCCTTCGCGCCACGCTCCTTGAGCATGTCGGCCATGAGCTGTATCTCGGCCTGTTGGCCCGCCACCATGCTCTGGGCCAATCGCCGCACCTCAGCGGTCTTCGCCATCTCGACCGCCGCCTCGGACATCGCGATACCGCCCTTGTGGTGCGCGGTGAGCAGTTGGAGGTAGCGGATCTCCGCGGCCTTGCCCTTGGCCTGGCGCAGTTGGTCCAGCTGCCGGTTGGTGGCCATGCCGGGCATCAGGGAGCCGTCGTGCGCCTTGTAGTCCACGCCGTCCATGCCGTCCATGCCCTCCATGCCGCTCATGTCGCGGTCCATCCAGGACATGTACGGCTGCTGCGAGGACTTCGGCAGTCCCCACACGTCCAGCCAGCCCAGCAGCATCCCGCGCTGGTTGGCCTGGGTGTTGATGACGTCGTACGCGAGGCGCCGTACCTCCTCGTCATCGGTGCGGTCACGCACGATGAACGACAGCTCCACCGCCTGCTGGTGATGCACCGCCATGTCCCGTGCGAAGCCCGCGTCCACGGAGTCCTTGCGTGGTACGGCGGCGGCGCTGCCGCTCGTCGGCCACACCAGCACCGCGAACACCGTGACGGCCGCGAACACGGCGGCGAGCGACCCGCCGATCAACAGCCGCGACAGCCTCCGTACGTGCCGACCAGCGGTGTCCTCCGCCTGCTCCCGCATCTCGTCTTCACTCACGAGGACTTACCCCCCGTGCAGGCGGCACCCGGCTCCGGGCTCTGCGGGCCCTGCACGTACTTCTCGAGGAACTCTGCGACCCGCGCGTCGGACTCCTTCGTCACGTTCAGCTGGTGGCCCCAGGCCGTCAGCGAGATCGGAGAGGACTGCGTCTTGTACGGGCTCATCAGCGTGTACGGCGTCTTGGCCACCTTGTCGGCGAGCGCCTCGACGTCGGCGTCGGCGGCCTTGTCGTTGTAGGTGACCCAGACGGCGCCGTGCTCCAGGGAGTGCACGGCGTTCTCGTCGCGCAGTTCGCCGGTGTAGACGTCGCCGTTGCAGTTCTGCCAGACGGAGTCGTGGTCGCCGCCGGCGGGCGGTGTCATGGGGTAGGTCACGTCCTTGTCGACGTGGTTCTGGGTCAGCTTCGACCAGGTCTTCTCGCCGGAGACGGGTGCGGCCTGTGCCTGCTCCTTCTCGTTGGCGGCATCGACCAGGTACCAGCCACCGCCCACCACCCCGACGAGGATGGCTGTGGACACGGCGATGGTGATGATCCGGCTGCGGCGCTCGCGGGCTTTTTCGGCGCGGCGCTGCTCTTCTATTCGGGCGCGGCGGGCCGCGGCCTTGGTCTTGGAGTTGGCGGAACCCATGGTGAAGTCCTTTTCGTGCAGCGGAAGTTGACGGATGCCGGTGAATGGGGTGGGACGGGCATCCGGTCTAGGTCCGCAGGACTTGAAGAACGTGCAGGTTCGGCGGGCGCGGGGCGACCCCGTACGCCGTGGTCCGTGCCGGGACGCGGGCCGGCCCGGCGTCCACCTGGACGGGCAGGCTCTGAGGTTGCGGGTGCGGTCCGGGGCCGGTCGTGGGCGTGTCCATCGCCCACTGGGCGCCGCACTGGTCCTGGGCGGGAGCAGTGCAGACGTGCTCACGGTCGTCGCCGGCCGGCCCCTGGTACGCGGACGACATGGCGGCGACGGACTGCACGGCGGGCCCGTGCGTACACAGGCACGCCACACCCAGCACCGTGGCCAGGGCCACCAACAGGCCCAGCACCACGGAGCCGGTACGGCGCCGCACAGTCATCGTCAGTCGCCTGCTTCTTCCGGGTAGTTGAAGGAACGTCCGGGGTCGCCCTGCCCTGCGTATACGGCTCGGAGTCTACGAAGTGGTCGCCGGACGAACGGAGGCGGCTCCGCCCCTTGGCGAACCAACGCCGTGCGGCACTAGAACGGGCGGTCGTACGGGCGGTCGTGCAGCCGGTCGTAGATGCTGCGCAACCATGGCTGCCGGACGGCTGGAAGCCGTGCCAGATTGTCGAGGAAGACCTCCCAATCCGGCCGGAACAGCCTCCCTGGACGCATCGGCAACGGGTCGTCACGCAGGACGTCGTCAGGCAGCCCGCCTGTCGCGGGGACCGGCATCCGTTCGCCGGGGAAGGCCAGGTGCGCCCACACATCGGCGGGCAGGGGTACGGTCTGCGCGGTGCTGGAGGGCTGCCACGGGTCCCCCGTCCGCGGATGCCGCGGCACCAGGAAGATGTCAGGGGCAGGGTCCGTGCGGGGCAGACCCGGTCCGGCCAGCCATGCGGTCTTCACCGGCGTACCGGTCGACGCCGCGGCCTTCACCGCCGTACCGGCCGACGCCCCCGTCTTCACCGACGTACCGGCCGGGAGCAGCGTGTCGAGCGCGCGGCCGAACATGTCCGTGGGGAGACCGTCCGGGACGGCCACGGGCATCCCCGATGAGGCGGCCAGCAGGTGAGCCAGTCCGGCGCCCGCAGCCGCCTCCCACCGCGGGCTCCACATTCCGGACTGATCGACCGGCGGCGTACCCGGCCGCTCCCGCATCGCCGCCTCCCAGCCGACCGTCCGACCGGCGGGCTCGTCGGCGTCGGTGGGCAGGCCGCGTACGGCGTCCGGGGCGAACCGCACCGACTGCCAGAGCGAGCAGTCGTCGACACGGGACGCCACCGCCCGTCCGCACTGCTCACACGCGAGGTTCGGGCCGTCGCTGCCGTCCAGTCCACAGCAGTAGCCGCCGCGTCGTCCCGGGATCAGGACGGTGCCGCGGGTGTCACCGGGTGCGACGACGATGGCTCCCGGGGCGCCGAAGGACAGGGCGTACACCGGCGCGAACACACCGCGGGCCGCCGCTTCGTCCACTCCGACCTCGCTCCACCGCCGCCGTGGCGGCCCCCAAGGGGCAGGATCCACGGCGTACGTACCCGAATCCATGAGCACCGGGAGCAGCACTCCGTTTCCCCACTTCTGGTGGGTGTGGACGGGAAGCGCAACCTGCGACACCGGAGCACTCAACACGGTGTCGCAACCCACACATATGAACACCGTCATTGACCCTCCGCGCTCCCGGCATCCGGATTCTCCCGGGTCCGTGGTCCTGGGCCAACAGCTTTTGTGCAGTGCCGCGGTGACCGACCGGACAGCTCTTGGAAATGGCCGGCGTGCCTGGTGGGTCAGTCGCGGCGGGTCTGCGGCCGCCGGGGCTGTGTGGCGGCGAGATAAACGCCGGTGCCGACGGTGCAGGCCGTGGCCAGGCCGGCCAAAGGGACCGCCCAATGTCCGGCGAAGCTGGTAGCAAGGACCAGCAGGGCTCCGATCGGAAGGACCAGTTGCTGAGCGAGGCCCTGTTTGAATTGGCGTGCGTGCACCAGCCACACCGTGATCATGAAGAGCGCGGTGGGCACGGTGACGGCGAAGGAGGCCGCGAGCGTGGAGATGTGGGCGTGGTGCGTGACTTGCTCGACGGCGACTTCGATGCCGGCGCCGATCGCCGCGGCGGATCCCAGGATCAGGTAGTGGCCGTAGCCCCACACGAAAGCCTGCCGGTTGGAGGCGAGGTACAGGTGGATCGGCACGGAGAAGTAGATCCAGAAGGCGGCGAAGACGATGACGAGCCCTCCCGCGGCGATCGGCAGCAGTTCGTCCAAGGCCGCTGATTCGTCCAGAGCCGATTGCACGGCCACTGTGGCGGCGGCGATGGTCTCGCCGAGCACGATGATCGTGAACAGGCCGTAGCGTTCGGCGATGTGGTGCGGGTGCCAGGGAGTCCGGTGGCGATGCTCGGCGAAAGCCGGCACGGCGAGCTCGGCGGCCACCATCGGGATGACTCCCCAGGCCCAGGCAGCGTCGGGCAGCAACAGCAGCACGACCCAGCCGACCTGTACCACCACCAGCCCGGCGGCATAGCGCAGGGCGGCTGTTCTCGCCGCCCCGGTCTCGCCGTGTGCTGCCCGCAGCCACTGCAGGGTGAGCGCCACGCGCATGATCAGGTAGCCGGTGATCGCGACACCGTACTGCGCCTCGTCGAAGGCGCGCGGGACTCCGGCGGCCAGGACCAGGACGCCGGCCATCTGCACCAGGGTGGCGAGCCGGTAGGGGACATCGTCGGTGTCGTAGGCGGAGGCGAACCAGGTGAAGTTCACCCACGCCCACCAGATGGCGAAGAACACGAACAGATAGCCGGCGATGCCGTGCCCGGGATCGCCCTCGGCCAGGGCGTGGACGAGGCGCGCTCCGGCCTGTGCCACCGCAACGACGAAGGACAGGTCGAAGAGAAGTTCCAGTGGGGTGGCGGCCCGGTGCGGTTCGTCACGGCTGCGAGCTGTCATGCGGACCACGGGGACGACGGTCCGGCCGTGTCCTGCTCCCGGCGGGGTGTCCTCGGTCATCAGCAGGGCGCCCTTCGCTCACACCGCACCGGGCGGCTCACATCCACGATGCCCCGAGTGAGGCCGGCCCGCAGCCTACTTCCGGGGCCCGGGCACGCGTGTGCTGTCGACCGGACACTCGCGGCAAGTCCCCTTTTGGCCTGCCGGTTTGTGCCGGCCCGGGAGACGATCCAGGGCCCCTCAGCGACTCGACGGTGTGAGCTGCGGTGGCACGAGTACTGGCTCTCCGCGCGTCGAAAGCCGCATCTTTCCGCCGTCTGTCGCTCGGCCGGCGCGCCGCCACAATCGCTCCAAGGACCTGTAGAAGCGGTCCGGCAGGAACACGGCGTCCGCGATGATCATCGCGCCGGAGAACAGCGGAAGCCCCATGAGTACGGCGATGCCCAGGTGCATGCCGAGCAGCATGGTCAGGACAGGGTATTTGAGCCGTCCGAACAGGACGAACGGGAACGCGACCTGCAACAGCACTGTCAGATAGCAGGCGATGGCGATCAGCGCGTCGTGCTCGTCCGCCATCAGGGAGAGCTCCGGCCAGGGGCGGAACAGATCGAGATTCAGGACGTAGTGGAGGGCGGTCCCGTTCCCCCACGAGCCGCCCTGCACCTTGTAGAGACCCGCCGCCCCGTAGAGGAAGCAGACCTGGGCCGCGATGACGAACATGCCGCAGTTGTGCAGCACCGCCGTCAAGGTGTGGCGGGAACGGCGGAGTTCGGCCGCTCCCTGACCCATCGGCGTGTGGACCGGTCTGACCTCGGAGGACCTGAGACGGGTTCTGCGCGCGTCCAGGGACCAGCGGCGGCCGCATGCGGTGAAGACGAGGTACACGCCCATGAGGAGGATGAGGTTGTCCCCTCCGTCGGTCATGAAGATCGCCCTGGCGTGGAACGACGCGACCACCACCGCGAACACCACGGACACCACTCTGGTGCGCCAGCCCAGCAGGAACAGCACGGAGGTGATGAGGGCCAGCACGTAACAGGCCTCGAAATAGGCCCGGTTGTCGGACAGGGTCAGGATGCTTGCCCACCCCGTCTGGTCGAACAGTTGCCTCGCCAGCTCGGGCGTCCACGGTGATCCAGGACCCCAGATCTCATCGCGGTTCGGGAACTCGCGCAGCAGAAAGACGAGATAGAGAAATCCGTATCCGATACGAAGGACCGCCGCGGCGTAGAGGGAGACAGGCCGCTCCGTCAGGACGGTGAGAACCGCGCCGATCCGCTCCGGCACCCGGTGCAGCACGCCTGCGTCCGCCCCTTCGGGAGTACGCCGCTGCGGTGCCAGTGGCTGCTCAGTTTCCATGGGATTCCACCTTCCACCAGGGCAGATACCACGTTTCCGCAGGCTTCGGTGCCGCGGCGGCCGGGTCGGCACCACTCGTCGAGGCGGGTGCGGCGGGTGCGGCGATGGGCACGGTGATCACCCGCAGCTGGACGGACTCGAAGGTGCCGTGTCGGCGGCCGGCGATGCGATCCGCCGCGATGTTGGTCAGGTATTGCTGCATCATCAGCGCCCGTTGCGAGCGTGGCCGGTCGTCACCCACGTGGGTTTCCAGGTAGGAGCTCCAGGCCCGTCGCAGCATGTTCTGAGTCGTATGACTCGGGAAGGCGTTGTGCTTCACCGCGGAGTTGTCGACGGCGGTGAGATCGACCCAGCCGCTCACTTGGGTGCTGCCGTCGGGAGCGGTGTGCAGGGTCCTTGCCGAGATCTGCCGGTTGACCGACTCCGGATCCGGCGCGAAGAGCCGCCAGTTCTGCTCGAACAGGGGGAAGACCCATGCGTCGACCTGCCGGCTGTACTGCTGGGAGAGGGGATTCGGGGGCGCCACGTGCAGGAACACCAGGAGCACATGGACCAGGGCGGTCGCCAGACACACGACCACGGTGGCGCTCGTTCCCGCCTTCAGGAGGATGGGCGGAGGCTTCGAAGGCCCTTGGAACGCAAGGGCCTTCCCCCTTCGGTCTCTCTGCCATGCTCGGTCTCTCTGCCTTGCCGGCGCCTCACCGATCCGGTCCGGTTCGTCGACACCCACCGTTTCAACGCCGCCCTGCACGGCCCCACCCGGCCTTTCGGTCCTGGCTTCTCTCATTGCGTCTCCTGAGATTTCGCCAACAGCGCGCGACGGAATCGACAACGATCCGTCGCGCGCCGCTCGTCCTGCTCACTCAGATGGAGCTAGGCGGACTTCTTGTGGTCACCTTCGTGATTGCTGCCGTAGTCCTCGGGCTTGTCGGGCTTGCCTTGATGCCCGCCATACCCGCCGTGCTCGGGCTTCTCACCGTGGCCGTGATTGTCGGGCTTCTCACCGTGGCCATGGTTGTCGGGCTTCTCACCGTGGTCGCCGTGGCCGTTTCCGCCCGTCGAGCCACCTGTCGAGCCACCTGTCGTCGCGCCACCGGTCGCACCGCCGTTGACACCGCCGGTGGTAGCACCCGTAGTGCCGCTCGTAGTAGCCCCGGCGACGAGGCCGCCCAGGGCCCCGCCGGTGGTTCCGCCCGATGTCAGGACGCCGCCGAGAAGACCGCCCAGGACACCGCCGGTTCCGCCGCCCGTCGGCACCCCGCCGATGGCGCCGACCGTGGTGCTGCCCGTGGTGCCCTCAGTCGCGCCACCTGACGTGGCACCGGCGACCACACCACCCGTGATCAGCCCACCGGTGGTTCCGCCGGAGGCACATGTACCCCGGTTGATCGTGTTGTTGTCCAACGTCACGGCGCCGGTGCGGGCCAGCGCCCGGCCGGCGATGGTCGTTCCCGTGGTGACGGTGATCGACTCCTGGGCCATGATGGTGCCCACGAAAGCGGAGTTGGTACCGAGAGTGGCCGAGCTGCCGATCTGCCAGTACACGTTGCACGGCGAGGCACCGTTGACGAGAGACACGTTGCTGCCGGACGCCGTCGTCAGAGTCGAACCGACCTGGAAGACCCATACGGCACTGGGGTCCCCATGTGCGTCGAGAGTGAGCGTGCCGGTGATGCCCGCGGAGATCGGCGCCTTGTAGACCCCCGGATCCAGCGTCCTGCCACCGAGCTCCACGGGATCGGGAGCGGTGGGATACGTGACGTCGGGCGCTTGACCGGCCGCGTTGTTGTACGCGGTGACCAGGTCACTCTTGGCCTGGAGCGACACGGCGTCCGCGGAGTGCTGGGCCCCGAACACCGTTCCGGGCGGGAATCCGATCATGGCCGTGCCCGGATGCACTCCAAGGTCTCCGGTGATCGACGAGGGCCCGGTGTTGGTGACTTGTGAACCGGCCAGGACGGCGAAGCTGCTCGCCGTACCCAGAGGTACGGGTGTGGCAACGGCGTTGGCGCGTGTCGGCGTCAACGCGATTACGACGGCGGCGATCACCACGGCCGCAACCGCCGCGAACCAGACCGACATGGCGCGCCGTAGCGGCGCATCAGGGATATTCAGCGTCATCGAGGGGCCAACTCCTGTGAGGGGTCAGTGCATTGGCGGCGGTTCTCGGTCGCAGGGAATCGCCTGTTTTGTGTCGTTGGCATATTACGCAGGAAGAAACGGGGCGGGATTCACTCCAGCGACTCCGCCGGAATCGACGAGCCAACTGCGAAGTGCATAGGAATACTTAATGGGCCGGATGGCTTCGATTTACCACCCGGGCAGTCACTGGGGATATCCGCCGGAGAGCAATTCCCGTCACGAGACAGTCGGTCACCGCTGACGGGAGGGAAGGCGTACCGCAGGAAGCCCGCGCAGCCACCTGCACGAGGGCAGCGGAGGCGACCGCCCCATGGCTGTCACCAGGAGCGAGTCGCTCGAAGCTCTCGTGAGCGGCTTGAGCCGGCGACCGCTGCAGGACACATCCAGCTGCCATGATCACGCCGCCGTACCAAAGCAATCGGCACATGGAGGCCGCAGGAGACCGGGCGGGTTGATGCCACACGTGAGCAATCCCAAGCCGCGCCCGCCGCAGTAATATTGAATTGGGGGTTGATTCACTCTCACGTGCAGTAGCCCCGTAGGATCACTCCGGCGTGTTTATGCCGGAGCCGTTGCCTCAAAAGCCGGAGCACCAACGAGTACGTGAGAACTTCGTTCTCGACCCGCATCGCCGTCACACGTACGACTGCCGCACCAGAAAGCGGACCAGCCCGAGCGGGAAACTGCGGTCAATGCACATGGCCCGCCAACACCCCGGTCGCGGAACCGAGTTCACTTCCCTGTTACGCCAGACAGGTGGACTCCGCCAGACGATCGCGTACGGCCCCTCCAGGGCGGTACACAATGCGCTCACCGAATCTGATCATGGCAGGCTGCCGACCGGCAGAAGGCCCTGAAGCCGGAGGCACACAGCCCGTGGCGGCGAACGTCAGTCCCACCGTCAGAAAACGCCGCCTGGGAGCCGAGCTCCGCATGCTGCGGAAAGCCAGCGGCCTGACGAGTACACAGGTGGCGGAGCGACTCCTGGTCTCCCAGCCCAAGATCAGTCGGCTGGAGAACGGCCAGCGCGCCATCAGCCCCCGCGATGTGCGCGACCTCTGCACGATCTACGGAGTGACGGACCAGCAGGTCGTCGACTCACTGATGCGGATGGCCAAGGAATCCGGGCAGCAGGGCTGGTGGAACGCCTACGGCGACATCCCCTACAGCACCTATATCGGCCTGGAGGCGGACGCCGTCCGCATCCACGCCTACGAGCCCACAGTGATCCCGGGCCTGCTGCAGACGCCCGCCTACGCCCACGCGGTCATCGAGAACACGATCCCGCCGGTCACCGCCGACCAGGCCACCACGCGCCTCAGGGTGCGGTTGCGCCGTCAGCACCGGATCTACCACCCGGCCCGCCCGCTGCGGCTGTGGGTCGTGCTGGACGAATCGGTACTGCACCGCGTCGTGGGCGGTCCGGACATCATGCGCGAACAACTGGAGCACCTGAACGCACTGGGCGCCGAGCCGCACATCACCGTGCAGGTCCTCCCCTACGACGTGGGGGCCCACCCTGGCCTTTCAGGGCAGTTCTCCATCCTGAGGTTCGCCGACAGTCCCGAGGCAGGGGTGGTGTACCTGGAAGGATCCACCAGCGACCTCTACCTGGAGAAACGATCCGTCCTGGAGCACTACGACCTCACATACGCCCACCTGCAGGCCCTGGCCCTCGATCCGGACAACACCCGCCACTTCATCGCCGACGCCATCAAGACCTACGTCAACGCAGACGCTTCCTCGCTCCGTGACGTGAGCGTCGATCGATGAGGTGGAGGGCTTCGCCCTGGCGAGGGCAGTCAGCGATGATTTTCAGCTTGCCGCCGAGCACCTTGGCTTAAGCCGCCAAGGTCCATTGGGGGATCTTGGCGGGCCTTGCTGATCCACGCCTATCCTTGACGTCTTTGTTGGTCGGACTGGGTGCAGAGGCTCCACCCGGGATGGGCAGAGCCTCTGCGGCCGTTTTCGCGGGCCAGGACGTCTGGGGACAGGTCACCGACCGGTGGCTGACCACGCCGGCGCGGAGCCGCCCCCGGGAGTCATTCGTGGTGATGGTGATCGACCTGACAGCTGCTGGATCACGCGGCCCACGGCGTCGAGCACCGCATGACCATCCGTACTCTGTGGCGCCCCACTCGTCGAGCCTCTGCGGGCCGAGGAGGCACAGGCCTCTGGTCGGCTGCCACTGAAGGCGGTGCTCAGTCCGCCTGTCCCTGCTCCGTGCCGGTTGTCGGCGGGACCACTCGGAGGTTCGCGTCAGGCTGTACCCAGGACAGGTCCGCGCCTTCGAGATCGACGACGGCGTGCCAGGCGGGGGACAGTTCGGAGAACTCTCCGAACGGCGGCCGGTGCATCTGGACCACCCGGGCCGGGGGAGCCCCGGCATCCACTGGGCTGTCTGCCGGGAGCACCGAATCGCCGGGGAAGATGCTCCGCCCCACACTGACGCAGCGGGCGTGGCAGACCACCCTGTTCGCCGAGGGCCGCTCGTACACGATGTCCACTTGCAGCAGGCCGACAGGCTCGGTACCGCTCATTGCGAGGATGCCTCCATCCAGGGTCAGAACCAATTCATGACTTTGTCGGCCACATCGGACGCCGCACCGCTGCCGAGGATGCCTCCGGCGACACCGCCGACGACGGTACCCGCTCCGGGTATGGCCGAGCCGATCGAGGCACCCACCTCCACGCCGTAGGCGGCACCCGCGAGGCCCGCGGCGTCCCGCGTCGCGGTGTGAAGCTTCTGGGCCGGCGGTGCCTTGGCGAGATCGGCGGCGGAGGGGCAATCCGTAGTCCGCTGTCATCCGACCAGCTGAACGAGGCCCGTCGGCAACCGCCCGGCTACCTGCCCAACCGAAACCGTGAGGCCCTAAACCAGGAAGTCAGCTACTCCACGGGCCGTTTCCTCTTGGGGCAGTTCCTTGACGCCTACCCGCCATCGCCAGACGCGCTCCTTACGAGACCACAGGCCCAGATGATCTCCACTTCGAACCCGGAGACCCACGCAGACGGCTGGTCACAGGTCACCCCACTCCCGGACGTTTTCGCGATACCGGCGGCCTCAAGACCGCCTCAAGCCATGGCGCCGTCGCAGCAAAGCCGACCAGAACCGGGCTCGCCAGGGGTGCGTTGGCGTGCATCCACGCAGGTCAGGGGAGCAACAGCCGACGGAGGCCACATCGGCTCGCGAAGACGCGAGCAGCGGATTCAGTCCGTTCAGGCAAAGTTGACGCCCCGACACCCAAAAAGAACGTTTCCGCAGGTCAGACCACGTTTCAAGTGGGGCGGGTGGGACTCGAACCCACGGCCGACGGATTATGAGTCCTTCGAGGATCTTGGCGGTCCTTGCCGATCAGTGCCGATTCAAGGCGTTCTTGCAGGTCAGGCATGCGTGCCTGTGTTGGCTATGCGCAGTCTTTGTCGGTTGGTTCCTGTCCTTGCGGTCCCTCCGTGGTCCCTGCCGCTGCCTGAGGGGACTTACCCGATAAGGAATCCCGACTGTCGCTCCAGCTCAGCAGTCGCGGTCGAACCTGCCGAGCAGCGGATTCCCCTTCCAACGCGCAGAGGCTCCGCCCCTCTACTCGGGGCGAAGCCGCCGCAATCATCACTGTCAGTCCTTGCGCAGGGGTGCCCTGACCACGAGGAAGTAGCGGCCCGGATACAGGACGTCTCCGCCCAGTTCTGCGAGGAGACTGGACGGGGTGAACCGCCGCCGGAAGATCGGGTAGGGGACGCCGTCCACCTCGCGGTGTTCCAGCCCTTCCATGTGCGTGCGGCCGTCGCTGCGCAGGTCGAGGATGACGAGTCCGCGCGCCACGCGGCTCGCCTCGGCGAGGAACGCGTCGCGCTCGTCCGCTACGAGCAACCCGTAGAAGTTGGCGGCGAATACGAGGTCGAACGCATCGTCCGGAAAGGGCAGCGGAGGAAAGGCGGCCCGGACCAGTTGGGCGCGAGGAGCCCGGGTCCGGGCGATGTCGAGCATCCCCTGGCTCTGGTCCATGGCGGTGACCCGGCCGGGCAGGAACTGTGTCCACACTCCGGTTCCACAGCCGACCTCCAGGATCCGGCTGTCCGGAGGCAGAGAACGGGGAAGCAGGTCTCCGATCTCGGCCGTCTCCAGGTCGAGACCCGCGTCTGTCTCGGGGTTGCCCCGATAGCTCGTCGCGTCGTAGACCGGGGCCCGATGCTCGTAGTACTGCGCACGGACTGAGTCAGGCATGGCGTGGCCTCTCCCGTCGGACCGAATTCCGTCAGAGCGTCACAGCGCCAGATCTCGGCTTCGAGGACGAGCAGGGGCGACTGCCCGGGCCGGTCCGAGTCGTCGGGCAGCGCGTACATCCGCAACCGGTCACCAGAGACCTCCAGGTGGGTGGCATTGAAAGTGGCGCCCCGGCCGGACCGCGACAGTGCGGTCACCGGAACTTCATTCCGAAAGTATCCAGTGTTCATATCGATGTTGGCCAGACCGCCTAAGGCCTGTGTGATGTTGTGATCAATCTTCGGGTTCCGTCTCCGTGCGGGGAGGGAACCCGGTAGGACGGTGGGCGTGACGCGCAGGCAACTCACCGACGACCAGTGGAAGTTCATCGAGTCCTGCCTGCCGATGGGCGGGTTCGGCCCGTACCCAGAGCGGCTGCGGGAGCGACCTCGTCACCCTTCACCTGGTCCTGCGGGACTCCGACCCCAGCCAGCGGGCCGAGCTACTGGCCGCGCACCGGGCATGGCGTGTCGAGTCGAGCGCGCCAGCGCCCCAGTTGCCGTACACCGCGACGCTGCAGCAGTTCGCGGCGCTGGCTGCTTACGTGGCGGCGGGCGACGACACCACTGCTGCGCCTCTACGTCGGGGGTCAGCGCACAGTGCCGTTCAACGTTCACGTGGGCGAACCTGAAGGCCAGGCCGTCTGGGAATCTAGCCCCGGACGGCCCGCCCTTGGCTCAGGGTCGGTCGAGGATCGCGCGGCGTAGACTTCGTCGCCGATCCCGCGACCCCGTTCCCGCAGTCAACGTGCTGCTTTCGGAGATCGCATTCGCCCAGTGGCCGGTCACGGAGTACCGAGATCGGCCACTCCGCCGTCGTCTCAAGCCCACGGCATCGCCATGACGGCGCCGCAGTCCAAGTCGCATCCGGCGGAACACCTCCGCTCGCGCTGAGGGCAATAAGCACACCAGGACATGCGCAAGGACGAAGACCCGCTTGTCCGCGCGAGCGGAGGTCTTCCGCCGTACAGCATGATGACCCGGTCTCTGCACGACCGTAGGGTTCCGGTTCGGTCGCCGACCGTGATCCGAGTGACCCGCAGGGCCGTTTTCAGTTCGGGCGGTCTCCTGACGGCCCAGCGCACTCCCTGGCGCCGTGCTCGCGCGGAACGGGGCGGGCACCACGGACCCCTCCCGCACATCGAACCAGCCACGACCGAGGTCGCCGATCAGCACTACAGCCAGCAGTACCGCACCGATCTCATCACTGGTGGCAGCACGAGCAGCACCCACTCCGCTTAAGGTGCGCGCGGTATCCGACCGGACCCCTGCGGACGACGGCCTACAGCCAGCGAATTGAGAAGTGCCCCGGCCCGGGATCCCACACAGGCGGCGCAGCGGCGGCGTCTTGGTCCCTGTCTGATCCCTGGACCTTGGCTTCGAGCCCCAGGGCAGCGGTCCCGGAGGCCGACAACAATCTTGATTTCCTGTTCCATCGCAGGTCAAAGCCGTCAAGGTACTTCCGAACAGCACGAGACACACGAGATTCCGAACTCGCGCGCAGCGGATTCAGTCCGTTCAGGCGGAGTTGACGCCCCAACACCTCACAAGGAACGTTTCCGCAGGTCAGGAACCGCGCATGGTGGGGCGGGTGGGACTCGAACCCACGGCCGACGGATTATGAGTCCGCTGCTCTAACCGGCTGAGCTACCGCCCCATCTACGGCGCGTCGCGCACATTTGTGCGCGCCGTCTGCCGCAGCATAGCCGCTCATACGATCTCCTGCTTCGGATGGTCGGCAACGCATGACCATGAGGACTTCGGCGCGCCGCGCGTGGTTCCGGCGGACATGAAAAAGGACCCCTGAGGGGTCCTCTTCCGCTGCTCTCCCGACTGGACTCGAACCAGTAACCTGCCGGTTAACAGCCGGCTGCTCTGCCAATTGAGCTACAGGAGATCGAGCTCCCCCGACTGGACTCGAACCAGTAACCTGCCGGTTAACAGCCGGCTGCTCTGCCAATTGAGCTACAGGGGATCGCTTCGTTGCATCGAACGCACCTACCTGGGTATTCGCCAGGGGGCGTGCGCTCGCTGCGACACATACATTAGCGCAAGCAGGGGGGTGCTCCGCCAATCGGTTCCGCCCCCACACCGATGCCGACGCAAGGGAAGGGTGGCCGTCATGCGCTACCGGCTCACATTCGTCGCCGGACTGGCTCTGGGTTACGTGCTGGGCACACGTGCCGGGCGCGAGCGCTACGAGCAGTTGAAGAAGTCCGCGCAACGGATCTCGCAGAATCCGGCGGTGCGCAACACCGCCGAGACCGCCGCCCAGCAGGGCCGTGAGTTCGCGGGCAAGGCGTACCACTCGGTGAGCGAGAAGGTGGGCGACCGTGTCCCCACCTCCGTGACCGACCGGGTGCGCTCCCTGCGTGAGCGGAACACGAACGGCCGTGGCGAGGACGACTGGGGCACCTCCAACACGTAGCGATCGGGCATGGACGCAGCCGGTCCGGCGCCGTCTCCTCACTTAGTACGGCAGAATTTGCGCCATGGGGATAGTCGCCGGGTTGGACAGTTCGCCCGATTTCACTCGTATCGTCGTCTGCGACGCGGACACGGGCACCGTGCTCAAGCAGGGCTATGCGGCGCATCCGGTCGAGCCCGCCGAGGGCGGCGGGCGTCCTTCCGATGTCGATCCGCAGGCCTGGCTGCTGTCCCTGGGAGAGGCGGCCGGCGGCGGGCTCCTCGAAGGTGTGCAGGCCATCGGCGTGTCCGCGCAGCAGAACGGACTCGTTCCGCTGGACGCGCAGGGGAACACGGTGCGGCCCGCGCTCGTCGGCAGTGACAAGCGGGCGCAGGTCGCGGCAGCCGACATCGTCGACGCGCTCGGCGGGCGCGAGGCCTGGGCCCAGGCCGTGGGCTGCGTGCCGCAGGCCGGCCAGCCGGTGACCAAGCTCCGCTGGCTGAACAGGGCCGAACCCGACGCCGCGCGACGCACCGCGTTCCTGATGCAGGCGCACGACTGGCTGGTGTGGCAGCTGCTCGGGCGGCCGGTGCGCAGGACCACCGACCGGGGCGGGGCCTCGGGGACCGGGTACTGGTCGGCGGCGACCGGCGGCTACCGGCCGGATCTCGTCGAACTGGCGCTCGGGCACCAGGTCGGGCTGCCCGAGGTGCTCGGCCCGTCCGACGCAGCGGGTACCACCCCGGAGGGGCTCCTCATCTCCGCCGGGACCGGCGAGACCATGGCGGCGGCGTTCGGTCTCGGCATCGGGCTCGGCGACGCGGTCGTGTCACTGGGAGCCTCCGGGTCCGTGATGGCCGTACACCGCGAGGCGCTGATCGACTCCTCCGGCATGATCACCTCGCTGGCCGACGCGACCGGGATGCATCTGCCGGTCGTCAGCACGCTCAATGCCGTACGAGTCCTGCGCGGCGCCGCCGAACTTCTCGGGCTGCCCGACCTGGAGAGCCTGTCCGACCTGGCGATGAAGTCGACGCCTGGTTCACACGGGCTCGTGATGCTGCCCTATCTGGAGGGCGAGCGGACGCCGAACCTGCCGCACACGGCGGGAATGCTGGCCGGGCTGCGGCGCGAGTCGATGCGGCCCGAGCATCTGGCGCGGGCCGCGTTCGAGGGCATGCTGTGCGGGCTCGCGGACGCGCTCGACGTGCTGCGCGGCCGGGGTGTCGACGTACGCCGGATCTTCCTGCTGGGACAGGCCGCCGAGCTGCCCGCCGTACAGGCCGTGGCGCCCGCGCTGTTCGGCGTGCAGGTCGTGGTGCCGCAGCCCGCGGACTACGCGGCCTTCGGCGCGGCCCGGCAGGCGGCCTGGGCGCTCGGCGCCTCACAGGGCACGCTCGACCCGCGCACACCGCCCGCCTGGCAGGGCCCGGTCGCCCAGGTGCTGGAGCCCGGCGAGGAGCTGGCCATGGGGCAGGCCGTACGACAGCAGTACGTGTCCGTACGGGAGCAGACGCATCCGGGAGCGTTCCGGGGCTAGCAAAGAAATTCGGACAACCGGCTCCGAAGGCCTGGAAGTAGGCCCGAAGTCCGAGGACGGGTCGGTTTTTGGCCTGCACTTGGGTTAATCGGTTGAGGTAACACGGGTGGAGTGTTCGACGATAGGGGGTGGGGCACCACCGACCGCCCAAGCGGTCACGCCCAAGTGGTCACCCACCGCCCGCCCGCCGATCCTCCTGCCGCCGACGATCCGAGAGACCCGCGTGCTCATACGACTGCTTCGTACGTACCTCAGTCCGTACAAGAAACCCATCGCTCTGTTGGTGCTGCTGCAGTTCCTGCAGACCTGCGCCACGCTCTATCTGCCCACACTCAACGCGCACATCATCGACAACGGTGTCGTGAAGGGCGACACGGGCTACATCCTGTCCCTCGGTGGCGTGATGATCGCGATCTCGCTGGCGCAGGTCGTCTGTAACATCGGGGCCGTCTACTACGGAGCCCGTACGGCGTCGGCGGTCGGCCGGGACATCCGGGCCGCCGTCTTCGATCGCGTCCAGTCGTTCTCGGCGCGCGAGGTCGGCCAGTTCGGTGCGCCCTCGCTGATCACCCGCACCACCAATGACGTCCAGCAGGTGCAGATGCTCACCCTGATGACGTTCACCATGCTGGTGTCGGCGCCCATCATGTGCGTGGGCGGCATCATCCTGGCCCTCGGCCTGGACGTGCCGCTGTCCGGGGTGCTGGTCGCCGTGGTGCCGGTCCTCGGCATCTCCGTGACGCTGATCATCCGGCGGCTGCGGCCGCTGTTCCGCACCATGCAGGTCCGCCTGGACACCGTGAACCGGGTGCTGCGCGAGCAGATCACCGGCAACCGCGTGATCCGCGCCTTCGTACGCGATGACTACGAGAAGGAGCGCTTCCAGAAGGCGAACGCCAGTCTGACCGAGGTGTCGCTGGGCACCGGACGGCTGCTGGCGCTGATGTTCCCGATCGTCATGACCGTCGTGAACCTGTCGTCGATCGCCGTGGTGTGGTTCGGTGCGCACCGGATCGACAGCGGGGGCATGCAGATCGGCGATCTGACCGCGTTCCTCGCCTACCTCATGCAGATCGTGATGTCCGTGATGATGGCCACCTTCATGTTCATGATGGTGCCGCGCGCGGAGGTCTGTGCCGAGCGCATCGAGGAAGTACTGGACACCGCCAGCAGTGTGGTGCCGCCGACCGCGCCCGTCCTGGAACTGCGGCGCCACGGCCACCTGGAGATCCGGGGCGGCGGGTTCCGCTACCCGGGTGCCGAGGAGCCGGTGCTGAGGGCCGTCGACCTGGTGGCGCGACCGGGAGAGACGACCGCCGTGATCGGGTCGACCGGCAGTGGCAAGTCGACGCTTCTCGGGCTCGTCCCCCGGCTGTTCGACGCCACCGACGGCGAGGTCCTCGTCGACGGCGTGGACGTGGCGACCATCGAGCCGAAGCTGCTGGCCAAGACGGTCGGGCTCGTCCCGCAGAAGCCGTACCTCTTCGCGGGCACGGTGGCGACGAACCTGCGGTACGGCAATCCGGACGCCACCGACGAGGAGCTGTGGCACGCGCTGGAGGTGGCCCAGGCCAAGGGCTTCGTGGAGGGTCTTGAGAACGGGCTCGACTCCCCCATCGCACAGGGCGGCACCAATGTGTCCGGTGGTCAGCGGCAGCGTCTCGCGATCGCCCGCACCCTCGTGCAGCGGCCGGAGATCTACCTCTTCGACGACTCGTTCTCGGCGCTCGACTACAAGACCGACGCCATGCTGCGCGCGGCGCTCGCCGACGAGACCGCCGAGGCGACCGTGGTGATCGTCGCCCAGCGGGTGTCGACCATCCGGGACGCCGACCGGATCGTGGTCCTCGACGAGGGCCGGGTCGTGGGCACCGGGCGGCACCATGAACTGATGGCAGGCAACGAGACCTACCGGGAGATCGTGCTCTCCCAGCTCACGGAAGCGGAGGCTGCCTGATGGCCGGGCCTATGGGGCGGATGATGGCCGGGGGCGGCCCCGATCAGCGCTCGATGGATTTCAAGGGGTCGGGCAAACGGCTCCTGGCACAGTTCAAGCCCGAGCGCACCACCATGTACGGGATGCTCGTCGCCGTGGTGCTGAGCGTGGGCTTCTCGGTGGTGGGCCCGAAGATCCTGGGCCGCGCCACCGACCTGGTCTTCTCCGGCATCATCGGGCGGGAGATGCCCGCCGGCGAAACGAAGGCCGAGGTCCTCGCGGCCATGCGGGCGCGCGGCGAGGGCGGCACGGCCGACATGCTCTCCGGGACCGACTTCACTCCCGGCAAGGGCATCGACTTCAACGCGGTCGGCGAGGTGCTGGGGCTCGCGCTCGTGGTGTTCCTGCTGGCAGGCGTACTGATGGCCGTGGCGACGCGGCTGGTCAACCGGTCGGTCAACCGGACCGTGTACCGGATGCGCGAGGACCTCCAGGCGAAACTGTCGCGGCTTCCGCTGTCGTACTTCGACAAGCGGCAGCGCGGTGAGGTGCTCAGCCGGGCGACCAACGACCTCGACAACCTCGGGCAGACGCTCCAGCAGTCGATGGGGCAGCTCATCAACTCACTGCTGACCATCATCGGTGTGCTGGCGATGATGTTCTGGGTCTCGCCGCTGCTGGCCCTGGTGGCACTGGTCACCGTGCCGCTGTCCTTCGTCATCGCCACCCGCGTCGGCAAGCGCTCGCAGCCGCACTTCGTCCAGCAGTGGCGGACCACCGGCAAGCTCAACGCGCACATCGAGGAGATGTACACCGGGCACAACCTGGTGAAGGTGTTCGGGCGGCAGGAGGAGTCGGCGGCGCAGTTCGCCGAGCAGAACGAGAAGCTGTACGAGGCCGGGTTCAAGGCGCAGTTCAACAGCGGGGTCATGCAGCCGCTGATGATGTTCGTGTCCAACCTGAACTATGTGCTGGTGGCCGTGGTGGGTGGGCTGCGGGTCGCTTCCGGCTCGCTGTCCATCGGTGACGTGCAGGCCTTCATCCAGTACTCGCGGCAGTTCTCGATGCCGCTGACGCAGGTCGCCTCGATGGCCAACCTGGTGCAGTCCGGCGTCGCCTCCGCCGAGCGGATCTTCGAGCTGCTCGACGCGGAGGAGCAGGAAGCCGATCCGGTACCCGCGATCCGTCCCGACGAGCTGCGCGGGCGGGTGGCACTGGAGAACGTGTCCTTCCGCTACGACCCCGACAAGCCGCTCATCGAGGATCTGTCGCTGAAGGTGGAGCCGGGCCACACGGTCGCGATCGTGGGACCGACGGGAGCGGGCAAGACCACGCTGGTCAACCTGCTCATGCGGTTCTACGAGGTCACCGGTGGGCGGATCACTCTCGACGGGGTCGACATCGCCGCCATGTCCCGGGACGAACTCCGGGACGGGATCGGCATGGTGCTCCAGGACACCTGGCTGTTCGGGGGGACGATCGCGGAGAACATCGCGTACGGGGCTGGAGTAGAAGGGGCGGCGCGAAGCGCCTCTGGCAAGGGTGGTGGTGGGCGACGGGTGGGTGTCACCCGTGGCGAGATCGAGGAGGCCGCGCGAGCCGCGCACGCGGATCGGTTCATTCGTACGCTGCCGGACGGGTACGACACCGTGATCGACGACGAGGGGTCGGGGGTGAGCGCGGGTGAGAAGCAGCTCATCACCATCGCCCGGGCGTTCCTGTCGGAACCGGTGATCCTGGTGCTGGACGAGGCGACGAGTTCGGTGGACACCCGGACGGAGGTCCTGATCCAGAAGGCGATGGCGAAGCTCGCGCACGGGCGTACGTCGTTCGTCATCGCGCACCGTCTGTCGACGATTCGGGATGCGGACACCATTTTGGTGATGGAGAACGGGGACATTGTCGAGCAGGGCGCGCATGCGGAACTGCTTGCAGCGGATGGGGCGTACGCGCGGCTGTACAAGGCCCAGTTCGCGCAGGCGGTGGCTGAGGTCGACTGACGGGTGGCGGGGGTGGGTGGGGGGAGTGGTTTTTCGCCCTCTCCGCCCCTACCCGTCCCTTCCTCCTGGGGCTCCGCCCCAGACCCCGCTCCTCGAACGCCGGAGGGGCTAAAGATCTTTAGCCCCTCCGGCGCCGAAGATTCCGGCCTCAGTCCAAGTAACCCCGTAGCTGATCCGCGAACGCGTGGTCCCGGAGCTTGTTGAGGGTCTTGGACTCGATCTGGCGGATGCGCTCGCGCGTGACGCCGAAGATGCGGCCGATCTCCTCCAGGGTGCGGGGACGCCCGTCGGCCAGCCCGTACCGGAGCTGGACGACCTTCCGCTCCCGCTCCCCGAGCGTGGAGAGAACCGCCTCCAGATGCTCACGGAGCAACAGGAACGCGGCGGACTCCACGGGAGACGTCGCGTCGCCGTCCTCGATCAGGTCGCCGAGCGCGACATCGTCCTCCTCGCCCACGGGGGCGTGCAGGGACACCGGTTCCTGGGCCAGCCGCAGGACTTCGCTGACCCGCTCGCTCGGCAGGTCGAGGTGCGCGGCGACCTCCTCGGGAGTCGGTTCGTAGCCGCGCTCCTGGAGCATGCGCCGCTGCACACGCACCACCCGGTTGATCAACTCGACGACATGGACCGGGACTCGGATGGTTCGGGCCTGGTCGGCGAGGGCCCGGGACATGGCCTGACGGATCCACCAGGTCGCGTACGTCGAGAACTTGTACCCACGGGCGTAGTCGAACTTCTCAACAGCCCTGATCAGGCCCAGGTTTCCCTCCTGGACCAGGTCGAGCATGGTCAGGCCCCGGCCCACGTACCGCTTGGCGACGGAGACGACGAGCCGCAGGTTCGCCTCGATGAGGCGGCGCTTGGCCATGCGGCCCATGACGACCAGTTTGTCCAGGTCGAGGGCGAGCTGGCTGTCCAGATCGGACGCGAGCCGGAGCTTCTCCTCGGCGAAGAGGCCGGCCTCGACACGGCAGGCGAGTTCGACTTCCTCGGCCGCGGTGAGCAGGGGGATCCGGCCGATCTCGCGCAGGTACTGGCGGAACAGGTCGGAGGAGGGGCCACCGGTGTCGGCGGCACGGCCTCGGGGCGGTACGGGCTCGGGAACCTCGGACTCGGCCTCCACCTCGGTGCTCTCGGCGGCGCCCGCGGGCTCCTCGTCCAGCTCGGGCGGGCTCTCCGGCTCCGTTTCGGGGTGATGCGCGGCACGGCTCTGCGGGGGTACCGCCGCGACGGCGTCGGTCTCGGCGTCCGCGTCCGTATCCGTGGTGTTGTCGGTCTGTGCGAGGGTCTGGGTCTGCACGGGGGCGACCTCCAGGAATGTCGCTGCGTAGGCATGCGGCAGCGTTACGTCGGAGATGGGGTCGACGGCCTCGCCGCTGTCCATCCCGTAGTCGTTTGGCGGAACCGCGGGGATCGGGGACCCGTCGCGTGCGGGTCGGCCGCGCTTCGAGGACTCAGGCACCGCAACCCAGTGTGGAGTACGACACATCGCCGCCACGAGGGGCGTGCGGTGACTTTTTGCGTCCGGTCCGTGACCGCGCGGTTACTTTCATGCACGAGTGCGCGTTTTAGGGGGCTCGAAACCAGTTGAAAGGCGCACTTGAGGGACGAACGCGCCGGGGTGGAGCCCGCAGAAGTCCGGCGGGCGAGCGAACGCACCGCCCGTGCCACCCTCAGAGCGCCTCCGCGCCCCGCTCCCGCAGCGCCTGCTCGTACTGCTGGAGCACCCACAACTCGTTCTGTACGGCGGCCAGCTGGGCCGGGTCGCCGTGGGCGCTCTGGCGCGCCAGGCTGCCCTGGACGTCACGGATCCGGCGGTCGACGGCGCGCCGTCGGACCATGACGAGCTGGTCGCCCGCGTAGGTCTCGTCGACCGTCTTGCGCATGATCGCCTCGACGGCCAGCTCGGTGACCATGGCGCGAGCCGCGTCGTCCGGGGCGGCTTCACGGACTCGGATCAGGTACTCCTGGGGGTCCTGGACGCCGTACTCCGCGCCGCCCGCTTCCATGATCACCTGGCGTACGGCGGCGTACGGTGCGGCGGTGAACTCGTCGATCCCGTACGCGTCGAAGGCCGGGGAGACCAACTCCGGGCGCTGGAGGGCGAGTTTGAGGAGCTCGCGCTCGGTGGCGAAGACTGGGTTGCGGAGGGTCAGGGCGGGGCCGCCGGTGGGCGCCTGGGCCCCGGCGGCGTACGTCTGCTGGGGGCGCTGCCGGTCCGGCGCGGGGCCCTTGCCGCCGCGGTCGCGGGACCAACGGGCCAGCTGGGCCACCCGCTTGACGACGAACTGGGTGTCGAGGATGCCGAGCATGCCCGCGAGCTGCACGGCGACCTCGTGCTGGGCGCCGGTGTTTTTGATTCGGGCGACGATGGGCGCCGCCTCGTCGAGCGCGCCGGCGCGGCCCGCGGGCGTTTCGAGGTCGTACCTGAGGACGATCTGGCGGAGCGCGAACTCGAAGAGCGGGGTGCGTGGTTCGGCGAGGTCGGCGACCGCCGCGTCGCCCTTCGCGAGGCGCAGCTCGCACGGGTCCATGCCGTCCGGGGCGATCGCGATGTAGGTCTCGGCGGCGAACTTCTGGTCGTCCTCGAAGGCGCGCAGGGCGGCCTTCTGGCCCGCCGCGTCGCCGTCGAAGGTGAAGATCACGCGCGCCGAGCCGTTGTCCATGAGCAACCGGCGGAGGATCTTGATGTGGTCGGTGCCGAACGCCGTGCCGCAGGTCGCGATCGCCGTCGTGACGCCGGCCAGGTGGCAGGCCATGACGTCCGTGTAACCCTCGACGACGACGGCCCGGCTGGCCTTGGCGATGTCCTTCTTGGCGAGGTCGATGCCGTACAGGACCTGGGACTTACGGTAGATCGCCGTGTCGGGCGTGTTCAGGTACTTCGGGCCGTTGTCCGACTCGTACAGCTTCCTCGCGCCGAAGCCGACGACCTCGCCGCCGATGTCGCGGATCGGCCACATCAGGCGGCCGCGGAAGCGGTCGATGGGGCCGCGGCGGCCTTCCTGGGAGAGGCCGGAGAGGAGCAGTTCCTTGTCGGTGAAGCCCTTGCCGCGGAGGTAGCGGGTGAGGTGGTCCCAGCCCTGGGGGCTGTAGCCGACGCCGAAGTGCGCGGCGGCCGACTGGTCGAAGCCGCGCTCGGCGAGGAACTTGCGGCCCGTGTCGGCCTCGGAGCTGGTGTCGAGCTGCTCGATGTAGAACTGCGCGGCCGCCTTGTGCGCCTCGACCAGACGGATGCGCTCGCCGCGCTGGTGGGAGGGGTTGTATCCGCCCTCCTCGTAGCGCAGCGTGATGCCGGCTTGGGCGGCGAGGCGCTCGACCACCTCGGAGAAGGTGAGGTGGTCGACCTTCATCACGAACGCGATGGTGTCGCCGCCTTCCTGGCAGCCGAAGCAGTGGAAGAGCCCCTTGCTCGGGCTGACCTGGAAGGACGGGGACTTCTCGTCGTGGAAGGGGCAGAGACCTTTCAGGTTTCCGCCGCCCGCGTTGCGCAGCTGGAGGTACTCGGACACCACGGCGTCGATCGGGACCGCGTCCCGAACCGCCTTCACGTCCTCGTCGTTGATCCTTCCGGCCACGGATGGATTCTACGGTGAGGGTGTGACAGTCGAGCGCCGCCGTCGGTCACGGGACCAGACTGTCCAGCGGAACGTGCGGGTCGGCGAGCGCCTCGGTGTCCACCTGGGCCCGGGATCGGATCAGCTGCTGGATCGGCTCCGTGACGTCCCACACATTCACGTTCATCCCGGCCAGCACCCGTTCCTCCTTCACCCAGAAGGCGATGAACTCCCGCTTGCCCGCGTCTCCACGGATCACCACTTGGTCGTACGTCCCAGGGGGCGCCCAGCCCGAGTACTCCAGCCCGATGTCGTACTGGTCGGAGAAGAAATAGGGCACACGGTCGTACGTCACCTCGCGGCCCAGCATCGCGCGGGCCGCCGCCGGGCCGCCGTTGAGGGCGTTGGCCCAGTGCTCGACGCGCAGCCGGGTGTCGAAGAGCGTGTGGTGGAAGGAGGCGACATCGCCGGCCGCGTGGATGTCGGGGTCGGAGGTGCGCAGCCGCTCGTCGACCGCGATGCCGCCGCCGTGCGCGCGGTCGGCGATCTCCAGGCCCGCGGCCTCGGCGAGGCCGGTGCGGGGGGCCGCGCCGATCGCGGCGAGCACGTCGTGCGCGGGGTGTTCCTCGCCGTCGTCGGTGCGGGCCGCGAGTACCAGGCCGTCCTGGCCGACGATCTCGGTGAGGCGGGCGCCGAAGTGGAAACGGACGCCGTGCTCGCGGTGCAGTTCGGTGAAGATCTGGCCGAGCTCGGGGCCGAGGACCGAGTGCAGCGGGGTCGCCTCCGGTTCGACGACGGTGACCTCGGCGCCGTACTCCCGGGCCGCCGCCGCGACCTCCAGGCCGATCCAGCCGGCACCCGCGATCACGATGTGTCCGTTGTCGCGGCCCAGCGCGGTGAGGACGCCCTTGAGGCGTTCGGCGTGGGCGAGGCGGCGCAGGTGGTGGACGCCGGTGAGATCCGTGCCCGGGACGTCCAGCCGGCGGGGTTCGGCGCCGGTCGCGATGAGCAGCTTGTCGTAGTGCACGAGCGTGCCGTCGTCGCCGAAGCGGACGGTCTTGGCGCTCCGGTCGATCGCGTCGACGGTCTGGCCGAGGTGCAGCTCGATGTCGTTGCGCGCGTACCAGGCGGGTTCGTGTACGAAGACGCTGTCGCGCTCCTCCTTGCCGAGGAGGTAGCCCTTGGAGAGCGGCGGGCGTTCGTAGGGGTGGTCGCGCTCGTCACAGATCAGTATCACCCGCCCGGTGAACCCCTCCGCTCGGAGCGTCTCGGCCGCTTTCGCGCCGGCCAGGCCGCCTCCGACGATGACGAATGTCTGATCCGCGTCGACCACTTGATGCCTCCTCGTAAGGATGTCGCCATATGCCAGAGTCCCGCACGCAGCGTGATGCGGGAAGAGGGTGAGGCCCGATCCGGCCACGCAGGGTCACCCTCTGCGGGCCCCATGGGACCGCGTGGTGAGCCTGAGGTGCAGGGAACGCGCCGAGGCGTCGGTGAGTGAGGCGATGTGGTCGACGATCACGCGCTTGCGTGCCCTGTCGTCCGGGGCCTCGTCGAACAGGGCACGGAACTGCGGGTCCAGGCCGTCCGGGGCGCGGTCGGTGAGCGCCTGGGCCAGCTCGGCGACGACGATCCGCTGATCGGCGCGGAGCAGCTCCTGCTCGGCGCGCTGCATGACGTACCGGTCGGCGACCGCCTTGAGGACGGCGCACTCGTGCCGTGCGGCGCGTGGGACGACCAGCTCCGCGGCGTACCGCGTGAGCCGCCCGGTGCCGTACCTCGCGCGCGTGGCGGCCTCCGCCGCGAGACAGAAACGCCCGATGAGCTGACTCGTCGCGTCCTTCAGCCGGGCCTGCGCGACGGCCGATCCGTCGTACCCGTGCGGCCACCACTCCTGGTCCAGGAGCCGGTCGAGGGCTTCGGCGAGCTCTTCGGGGTCGGTGTCGGCGGGCACGTACCGCCCGATGGCCACCGCGAAGATCGCCTGCCGTTCCGGCTCGGCGTGCAGGCAGTTGGGGTCGATGTGGCCCGCGTGCAGCCCGTCCTCGACGTCGTGCACCGAGTACGCCACGTCGTCCGCCCAGTCCATGACCTGGGCCTCGAAGCAGGTACGGGTGCCGGGAGCGCCCTCGCGGATCCAGTCGAAGACCGGCCGGTCGTCGTCGTAGACCCCGAACTTCCGCGACTTCGGGTCGGCCGGGTGAGCGCCGCGCGGCCAGGGGTACTTGGTGGCGGCGTCGAGGGCGGCGCGGGTGAGGTTGAGGCCGACGCTGACGAGTTCGCCGGTGTCGGTGCTTCTGACGAAGCGCTTCGGCTCGATGCGGGTGAGCAGGCGCAGTGACTGGGCATTGCCCTCGAAACCGCCGCAGTCCTCGGCGAATTCGTTGAGCGCCTGTTCGCCGTTGTGCCCGAAGGGCGGATGGCCCAGGTCGTGGGAGAGGCAGGACGCCTCGACGAGGTCGGGGTCGCAGCCGAGGGCGGCGCCCAGTTCGCGGCCGACCTGGGCGCACTCCAGGGAGTGGGTCAGGCGGGTGCGGGGGCTGGCGTCCCAGATCTGGCTGCTGGTGCCGGGCGTGACGACCTGGGTCTTGCCCGCGAGGCGGCGCAGGGAGGCCGAGTGCAGTACGCGTGCGCGGTCGCGCTGGAAGGCGGTGCGGCCGGGACGTTTGTCGGGCTCGAGCGCCCAGCGCTCGGTGGAGGTGTCGTCGTACGCGTACCCCTCCTGTCCGTCGGGCGTGGCGTGGTCGTCGTATGCCTTCGGGTAGGTGCTTTCGGTCTTCGGTGCAGTGCCTTCCATGCCCCGACAGTAAACGCAGCCAGTGACAAACGGGGCATGGCGGTCCGCTCGGGACTGTGCTTCAGGCGGTGGCCAGCGCGCGTTCCGGGGCGGGCTCGGGGGTCGCGAGGGCCTGGTCGTAGCGGTGCAGGACCAGGCGGGCCATCGCAGGGTGGTCGCCCAGGGGCTCGGCGGCGATCCAGGGGGCGGCCGCGGCGCACTCGGTGGCGAAGCGGCCGGGGGCGGTGAAGTACGAGGCGACGGCGATCCGGTGGCGGCCACGGGCGGCCATCGCGCGCAGAGCGACGGGGACGGTGGGCGCGGCGGCGGACGCGTACGCCGGGATGACGGGAACGCCCAGGCGCTCGGCGAGCAGGCGGGCGGTGCGGCGGGTGTCGACGATGGCGTCGGGGTCGCGGGACCCGGCGGCGGCGAGGACGATGCCGCTCGCGCGGCGCGCCGAGTCACTCATGGGCGTCCGCCAGCCGGCCTCGACGAGCCGCGCGTACAGCGTCTCCACGAGCAGGGGGTGCGGGCCGAGCGGGGCGGCGACGCGGGTGCGGAGCGGCGCGGGGGCGCTGGCCGCGGCTTCGGGGATGTCCCGCTTGACGTGGTAGCCGCGGCTGAGGAGCAGAGGCACGAGGACTGCCTCGCCGCCCTGGCCGTCCTTGAGTGACGCGAGCGTGTCGGGCAGCGGGGGCTCGTTCTGTTCGATGTGTCCGAGGTGGACGGACAGGTGGGGGCGGAGTTCTCGGACCCGCTCGATCAGGATGCGTACGGTGCTCAGCGCGCGCGGGTCGCGGCTGCCGTGCGCGACGAGGACGAGCGCGGGTGGTGCGGGGCGGCGTGCGCCGTTGAGCGAGACGCGGCTGAGCTGGCTGCCGAGTTGGCTGGTGATCGCGTTCATGAGTTGCGCCGTACTGTCGAGGTGGGCGCCGAAGAGCGGCCGTGGGCCACTGAGCCTGGGCGAGGACTCGTCGTGTGAGGGGTTCGACGGCGTCATGGCGCCGATCCTGACGGTACGAGGTTGCCGCACCGTTGCGCGGGCATGACGGGTGTTTTCCGGGGGATCACTACGGGGCGCCGAGGTGTGTGAGCCGCCGTGACCTGCGCCTGCGGCGCCCCGAGTGAAGCTGGTCACTCCACGGAAACGAACCGGATCACTGTTCGACGCGTCCTCCTGGTCGAGGCCACCTGGGGAGGGGACCGTCCGATGCGCCACCTGAAGCTGCCGAAGCTGGGCAGACCGCGCATGCCGCGGATGCCGGGTCTTCCACGCCTGCCACGCCTGCCACGCACCCGTACCGGGCAACGGCGGGCCGTACAGGGGTTCGTGCTGGTGTGCGTGCTGGCGCTGCTTCCGTCGACATGGATGTACGTCGTGACGGGCGACCGGCTGCGCACGACGGCGGACGCCCCGCACGCCGAGGTGGCCGTGGTCTTCGGCGCCGGGCTGTGGAACGGTGAGCCGTCCCCGTACCTCGCCAACCGCCTGGACGCGGCGGCCGAGCTGTACCGGGCAGGGCGCGTCGAGGTCGTCCTCGTCACCGGCGACAACAGCCGCGAGGACTACGACGAACCGGACGCGATGAGGACGTATCTGAGCGAGCACGGTGTACCGGACGGACACATCGTGAGCGACTACGCGGGCTTCGACACCTGGGACTCCTGCGTGCGGGCCAAGAAGATCTTCGGTGTCGACCGGGCCGTGCTGATCAGCCAGGGCTTCCACATCCGCCGCGCCGTCGCGCTGTGCCAGGAGGCAGGCGTCGAGTCGTACGGCGTCGGGGTCGACGCCAAGCATGACGTGACCTGGTACTACGGGGGCGCACGGGAGATCCTGGCGGCGGGTAAGGCCGCGCTGGACGCGGTGTTCCAGCCCGATCCGCGGTTCCTGGGGCCCAAGGAGCCGGGGGTGGCCCGGGCGTTGGAGGCGGGGCGCTAGGGAGTGGAGATGGGGGTGGAGGTGGGGTTGAGGGTGGCGCGGTTCAGGCGTGCCAGTCGCCGCCCTCGATGAGCTTGCCGCCGGCCCGCAGCCGGGCGGCTACGGCGGGGGCGGCCACGTACACCCAGGCCCGCCCCACGGTCGTCCCGTCCCCGCGCGTCACGTCCCGTACGACGCGCTCGTACAGGTTGCGGGGGTCGCCCGGCGCGTACTCCTCCAACTGGTCCAGTACGGCGAGCAGTTCGTCGTACGCCGAAGGAAGCGCGGCCACGATTTCCCCGCTCACCACTCCCCCGGGTTCCTCGACGGCGTACGGGTAGCCGGGGCCCTCGTACAGCACGATCCCCCGCATCCGTCCCGGCTCCTCGGACGCCGTACGGCCCCGGAGGAAGAGGTCGTGGTTGTGCTCGCCGGGGCGCAGGGTGCCGTAGACGAAGAAGGGGTGCTTCACGCGTCCGTCTCCCTTCCCGAGGGACAGCGGCCCGGAGGTCACCCCGGCCGCACGACCGGCGGGGCGACGTCCAGGCACCTGAGGCGGTGGATGAACACGGCCTGTATCAGGACGGTGTCCGCGTCACCATCAGGACGGTGTCCGCGTCACCATCAGGACGGTGTCCGCGTCACCATCAGGACGGTGTCCGTGTCACCGTCACGGAGAGATCATTGTCGACCGTGTAGTAGAGACGCAGGGTGACGTCGCCGACGGTGGCGGCCGGATAGACGAAGATCTCCTTGCGGTCCGCCAGATCATCGAGCAGGCGGCCGACCCGGATTCGTGGCGCTCCCGCGGCGGGCTGGAGGAACACGTCCCAGATGCCGTTACCGGTACCGCCCGCAGCGGCCAACTCCTGGTGGTCGACGGTGAAGGAGAAGTCCCGGCCGTCACCCCCGGCGCGGGGTTCGAGGGTCTGTACGACGCCGGCCTCGCCCCGCCGACGCAGCAGTACGGCGGCTCCCTCCCCGAGGGAGGCACCGTGCAGCCGGGCCGCGACCGTCGTCGAGCGGTCCGTGACGTCGATGGCGCCGGCCTCCGAGTGGGCGGGCCGCAGCCAGGCCCGTACGGCGAGATAGCCGTCCTTGGTGGCGTACGGAATCCGGACGGCGACCGGCGACGACCGGTCACGGGTGTGCCCGTCGACGAGGGTCCGCTGATCCCGCAGCCCCGGGCGCAGCCGCAGCCGCTCCTCACCCGGCTCCGGCAGGAGATACGCGTCCCACCGGCCCTCCGCGAGGGCGAGCTCCGGATCGAGGACGGCGCGTCGGCGGCCGTCCTCGGCGGGCTCCTCCAGGTCGATCAGGTGAACGACCTTTTCCGGCTGCCCCTTCTTGGGACGGAGCCGCAGCAGTAGTTGGGGACGGAGGTCCGAGTCCAGCCGCAGACCGAAGGTGATCCGGCCGTGCGCGTCGACCGTGCAGTCCGCGCGGAGTTCCAGAGCGTGTGCCGTGCTCATCGCTGTCCCTTCCGTACCGTGCGCAGCACACTGCTGGCCGCGGTGTAGGCAACGTCGCGTGCGGCGAAACTCTTGCCTGCCAGGACCTGGCGCAGTCGGCCGCGTTCCGGCACAACCGGCCGCCCCGACCCCCTGGCCGAGATCACCTCGTCGAACAGCCGCTCGGCCTGCGCCACCACAGGTCCCGGGGCGAACCGGCGCCCGTTCTCCAGGGCCGCACGGCCCATACGGCGGCGCAGCGCGTCGTCGCGGACGAGTTCCAGCAGCGCGGCGCTCAGGGCGTCGCGGTCGTGCACGGGCACCAGCCTGCCGTCGACCCCGTCCTCGATGATCTCGCCCGGCCCGTAGGGGCAGTCGGTGCTCACCACCGGCAGCCCGCAGCGCATCGCCTCGACGATCGTCATGCCGAACGGCTCGAAGTTGGACGCGGCCGCGCCGATGGAGCCCTTGACCCACTCCGCCTCCATGGGGGACGTCGCACCCATCAGGAACACGTTGTCCCACAGGCCGAGGTCCTCGATGAGCCGCCGGAGCCGGTCGTACTCCTCGCCCCTGCCGTAGATGCGCAGCCGCCAGTCCGGGTATGCGGCCGCGACCGGGGCGAACGCCTCGATGAGCAGGTCGTAGCGTTTCACCGGCACCAGCCGGCCCGCCGCGACCACCACCTTCGCGGTGCCGTCCGCGGCCGCCAGCGCAGGGTCGGGAACGCTGTTGGGGAGCGCCTCCACCCGGACCCCGGGCAGCAACATTCTGCGCCGGTAGTCGGCGGCGTCCGCCTTCGTGACCGTGGTGAGAGCATCGAGCCGCGGGTAGGCCCGGCGCAGTGCGGTGCGCAGCCGCGGCGGATGGTTCTCCAGGGTGAGGTGCTCCTGCCCGATGCGTACGACGCGGCGCGGAGCCTCCAGCGCGAGATGGACGTTGATCCCCGGCCGGGTGCCGATGACCACGTCGGCTTCGATCGACTCCAGGTGCTCGCCGATCCGCTGGTCGGTCAGCTCGCTGTACTGGTCGTACCGGTACTCGGCGGAGGGGAACACCTTGGCCGGTCTCCCATGCAGCGGATGGTCCTTCTCGTGCCGTAGGTCCACCAGCGCCCGCAGCGCCACTCTCGGATCCGGGGTGAAGTTCGGGCGCTCGCGATGCCGCAGCACGGAGACGATCTCCACGTCGTGCCGCTCGGCCAAGGCGTGGGCCAGATTGAAGGTGGTGGTGATCGTGCCTCCGATTCCGTAGGCATTGTGGATCAGGAATGAGATCTTCATGATCGGAAGACTCCATCAATCCGCTGAAGGTTGCACCCCGTTACCACATTGTTTACCGTGCCGCCGTTCAGGAGCGGAGACCGACCGTGACGCTCACGCCCCGCGTTGGTGGAGGGATTCCAGGACGGCCAGTTCGTCCTCGGAGAGACGCAGTGCTCCGACGGCGACGTTCGCGGCCAGGTGGTCCGGGTTGCCGGTACCGGGGATGGCCAGCACATGCGGCCCGCGGCACAGCGTCCATGCCAGCCGGATCTGTGCGGGGCTCGCCCCATGGGCGCGCGCGACGGCCAGCACCTCGTCGCTGTCAGTGCCGCGCGAGCCCGCCTCGCGCCCGGCGGCGGCGATCGCGTAGAACGGCACGAACGCGACACCCCGCTCGCCACAGGTACGCAGCAACTCGTCGTGATCGGGCCGTACGCCGATGCCGTACGGGTTCTGCACGCAGACCACCGGCGCAATGGCCTGGGCCTCGTCGAGGTGTTCAGGGCGGACATTGGAGAGGCCCAGGTGGCGGATGAGCCCGGCGTCCCGCAGCTCGGCAAGTGCGCCGAATCGTTCGGCGATCGAACCGGTGCCGACGATGCGCAGGTTCACCACGTCGAGGTGGTCACGGCCGAGCTGACGGAGGTTCTCCTCGACCTGACCGCGCAGTTGCTCCGGGGTGGCGTGCGGCAGCCAAGCGCCCGATGGGTCCCGGCCCGGCCCGACCTTGGTGGTGATGACGAGACCGTCCGGGTAGGGGGCCAGCGCCTGGTTGATCAGCTCGTTGGCGGAGCGGAGCGGTGAGAAGTAGAACGCGGCGGTGTCGATGTGGTTCACGCCGAGCTCAACAGCGCGGCGCAGCACGCCGATTGCTCGGTCACGGTCACTCGGGGCGGCGTCGGCCGCGAACGCCTTGCCCTGCTGTGTCAGGCGCATCGCGCCGAACCCGATCCGGTTGATCTCCAGGTCACCGCCGAGCTTCCAGGAGCCCGATTCAGCCGCGTTGATCGTCTTAGAGGAGGTCATGCCTGGGATGCTCTCCCCCTCGGTAGGCTGACCGCCATCGATTCAATCATGTGTGAATCCTTGGGGTGGTCATGCAGGAGGAGCTGGCATTCTCGGCGAGTGATCTGGCACAGATGCGGTTCGCCGTCTCGCCGATGTGGGAGGTCGGCACCAGCTTCAAGCTGCTGAATTCCGGCTTTGCGCATCCCGTGCACCGGCCCTGGGCCGAGCAGGTACGGCCCCGGATGGCGGCCGCCGGTCTCGACCGGGGCTGGCTCGCCGAGCTGATCCCACCCTCGGGTTACGTGCCCGACTTCCTCAACCCGGCACCCGCCGGCCCGTCCCCCACCCTGACGGTGGAGTTGGCCGGGATCCTGGCCACTCCCGCTTCCCGGGTACGCCGGGAACTCGACCGCCTGGGACACGAGCAGGGGCGTCTCGGTCCCCGGTCGCGGACCCTGTACGCCGAGCCGCGGGCCCGGCTGGTCCGGATCGCGGAAGAGATCGAAACCTACTGGGAGTTGGCGCTCGCCCCCTACTGGGCACGGATCCGGACCGTACTCGACGCCGACATCTTCCACCGCGCCCGGCAGGTCGCCGAGCACGGCACGGGCCACCTCTTCAACGATCTTCACCCGTCGTTGAGTTGGGACGACAACGCGCTACGGCTCGCCCGCCGACAGGGGACCCTGTCCCGGCAGACCGCGGGCGCGGGGCTGTTGCTGATCCCCTCTGCCTTCACCGGACCGGGCCCGCTCACCCGGGTGACACCACCGGAGCCGCCCCAACTGGCCTACCCCGCGCGTGGAGTCGGTGCGCTGTGGGAACCCCGGCCCCTCACCGGGACCGACGCCGTCGCCGCCGTACTCGGCCGCTCGCGGACCATGCTGCTGAACGAACTGGAGACTCCGGCCTCCACCACCGAGTTGGCCCACCGTACGGGGCTCTCGCCGGCCGGGGTCTCCCAGAACCTCACCGCGCTGCGCGACGCGGGTCTGGTCAGCGCCCATCGCGTCGGCCGCTCCGTGCTCTACGCCCGCACCTCCGTCGCCGAATCCGTCCTCGCAGCCGGCGAGTGTCCCGGCAACAGCTCACGCAACCAGGTTGCCATTGCAAGTAAGATGCAACAAGCTTGACTGGTCCTTACCGTGCACCTTGGACTGGACGCGGAGCCACGTCATGCCCAACTTGCTGCCGGATGCCGGGCCTCAGCGCGTCATCGCCGCCTCGAACTTCGTCTACACCATCGGCAGCGGCCTCTACCTGACCGCCGGGGTCCTGTACTTCACCCAGGCGGTTCACCTTCCGGCGGCCCAGGTCGGACTGGGGCTCGGCATCGCCGGATTCGTCTCGCTCGCGCTGGGCATCGGCGCGGGCCACCTCGCGGACAGCCACGGGGCGCGCGGCGTGTACGCGGCCACGCTCGTCGTCCGGGCGGCGGCGACGGCCTGCTTCGTACTGGCGGACAGTTTCTGGCCGTTCGTGCTGGCGGTCTGCGCGGCCACCGGGGCGCAGGCCGCCGGAGTGGCCGCGCGCAGTCCGCTCATCAGGCACTACGGCGGCGACCGGCCGCAGCAGTTCCGCTCCTATCTCCGCGCCGTGACCAACGTCGGCATCTCCCTCGGCGCCCTGCTGGCGGGCTGGGCCGTCCAGGTCGGCACCCACACCGCCTACCAGCTTCTCGTCATCGGCATCGCGATCTCCACCGCGGCCTCGGCGGTCGTCCTGGTCTTCCTGCCCCCGGTCGCGCCCACCCCCGCCACCGCCGACGGCGGCCCACGCTGGATCGCGCTACGGGACCGCCCCTACCTCCTGCTCACCGCCCTCGACGGCGTCATGGCCATCCAGTTCAAGGTGCTCACCGTGGCCCTGCCGCTCTGGCTGGTCATGGCCACCAGCGCCCCGAACTGGCTCATCTCGGGCACCATGCTCGTCAACACCGTCATCGTCATCGCGTTCCAGGTACGAGCCAGCCACAGCATCGATTCCCCCAAGGCCGGCGGAAGCGCCTACCGTCGCTCAGGCGTGGCCTTCCTCGCCTCCTGCTCACTGATCTCACTGTCCGCGGGGATCCCGGCATGGGCTGCCGTCGCGCTGCTCATGTCCGCGGTGGTCGTCCACGCGATCGGCGAACTGTGGCACTCCGCCGCGGGCTTCGAGGTCTCCTTCGCCCTCGCCCCGGAGCACGCCACCGGCCAGTACCTGGGCGTCTTCGGCCTGGGCGCCGGCCTGGCCGAAGCCCTCGGTCCGGGCCTGCTCATCTCCCTCTGCATCACCTGGGGTCGCCCCGGCTGGTACGTCGTAGGAGCACTGTTCGCCCTCACGGGCCTGGCGGCACCACTCGCCGTCCGCCTGGCGGAGCGCCGACAGCACGCAGGGCAGGTCCAACAGGCCCAACTGGCAGCTGTTGCGAAGGCGTTGGACGGAGACCGTACGAGCGCCGGACTGGCCCCATGATCCTCCCGGTCACGGCAGGGATCGCAGCGGCGGTTTCTGCCCCGTCATCCCCGGCGGCTGGAGCAGCGGGGAGGGCTCGGGGCCGGGATCCTCGGTTTCGATGACGCCGGCGGCCAGGTGGTCGAAGTCGGTTGGCCAGTGGGTGTGTTCACTGGCCAGGGCGCCCGTCAGGCGTGTTTCGGCAAGGTCGGCCGTGCTCAGGTCGGTGCCACGGAGGTCGGCCAGGCGCAGGTCGGCACGGCGGAATACGGCGCTCCGGGCATCGGCCTTGCGCAGATTCGCCGCGCGCAGATCGCCCTCGGTGAAGTCGGCGTCGCGCAGGTCGGCTTCGACCATCCGCGCGCCCCGCAGGTCGGCCAGCACGCAGCGGGCCCGGCGGAGAATCGCCGTCTTGAGCTCGGCGTGCCGCAGGTTCACCGAGACCAGGGACGCCTGGGTCAGATTGGCGTGGTAGAAGCCCGCCGCCTCCATGCAGGCACGGTCAAGGTTCACCTCGGGCAGCCACAGCCCGTCGCAATCTGCCCGTCGCAGGTCGGTGGCGCCGACGTTGACCCAGGACTGCTCCCGGTGCCGGCACAGCACGCCGAGCGCGGTCAGTGCCACCTGGGCGTCGGCGGCGCGGTTTTCGAGGGGGGGCCACGTCGTTGATGGATACGTCCGCCGCTGGTGACTCCGGTCCGGTGGGCGGCCAGGGCAGATGCGTACGGAGATAGGCGGCCTGGATCGAGATGATGGCCTCACGGTCCCGGGCCGACTGCTCCGCGATCCGCCACAGCGCGTGCAGCCCGCCGATGCGCACATCCAGCTTGTCGCTGCCGAGTTGGTCGACCGCCCGGGTGAACCGGTCGGTGACGTAACCCTCCTGCGTGGCACGCAACCCGTCCTGGCTCACCCGCAGTTGCCGCCACGTGGCAAACGCCCCGAAGAGCACGACAAGGCCGCCGACGACCTGCAGAAGCGTCGTACGGACGGCGTTCACCGCACTCAGCCGGTCCCTCGGGTCGACGCTCGCCCCGGCGAGATCATGGTCGACCACCACACCCGGAAGGAACACGAATCCCGCACCCAGGAGGGCCAGTCCGGCCGCCCCGGCGACGAGGAACACAGCCGTACGATGCCTGCCCAGCCGGTCGCGGTCCGGATCCCCCGTATCCGTCTCCATGGGAACGGGAGCCTAGGCGCGACCCAGGAGATGATCAAGACGTACTCCATGGAGCGGCTGTCCGTCTCCGACTCCGTGAAGCGGCTGTCCGTGACAACGAATCCCGCGAGTCAGCGCACAACGGAACGCGCGACGCGGAACCCCACGTCGTCGACCTGGAAGGTCGGGTGGCTGCGGCGTCGTACGGAGGACCGGCAGCTCCAGTGCTCGTCGAACCAGCCGCCGCCACGCAGCACCCGGTAGGTGCCGTAGACCTCGGGGTCGTAAGTGTCCCAGCACCACTCCCAGACGTTGCCGAGCATGTCGTGGAGGCCCCACGGGTTGGGATGCTTGCCGCCGACGTGGTGGATACGGTCGTGCGAGTTGTCGCGGTACCAGGCGATCTCGTCGAGCGGTCCGTAACGGGGTCCGGTCGTACCGGCACGGCAGGCGTGTTCCCACTCGGCTTCGGTCGGCAGTCGGTAGCCGTCGGCGGAGGTGTCCCACTCGATGTCCTCGCCGTTGGCGTGGAGTTCATAGGCGGGCGCCAAGCCGTCACGCCGGGACAGGGCGTTGCAGAACCGGACGGCGTCCCACCAGGAGACGCTCTCGACGGGGAAGCGGTCCTCATCGGCGGCGCTCGGCCGCAGGCCGGTGATCTGCGCGTACAGCACCCGCGTCACCGGGAACGCCCCGATCCGGTACGGCGCGAGCTCGACCGACCAGACGCGCTGCGTACGCCGGTCCGACAGCTCGACCTCCCCCGGCGGGATGGCGATCGTCTCGTGCACTGTGCTCGCGTCCATAGGCAGGTGATCCTACTGACCCGCGGGCACAGGCTCGGACGATGGCACCGGCTCTTCAGACGGGGCGGATCAACTCCCACGTATCAACGGCGAAGTCGAGGCTCATACCGTGGCGTTCGTAGAGTGCGAGCGCGCCGCTGCTGTTGTCCGTGTCCACGCCGAGGCCGATCCGGTCGCGGCCCAACGCCGCGTAGTGCCCGAAGGCGTGGCGCAGGAGGTAGCTGCCGAGGCCCTGGCCGCGGGCCTGGCGCAGGACACCGAGGTTGCCGATCCAGGCCATCGAGGCGCGGTCGTTGTGGCTTCGCAGTACCGCCGCGTCCCCGAGGCCGTGGACGTGTGCGATCCAGGTCAGTGACCAGTCGGCACGCTCGGCGTCGATGTCCTCCAACCACTGTTCGTACGTACGGGGCTGGAAGTCGAAGTGGTCGGCGAAGGACTCCTGGAGCAGTGCGTGGGCACGTCGGCGGTCCGGCTCGGCCTGGCATGGGCGCAGCGTCACTCCCGGCGGCGGCTTCGGCGAACGGTCTGCGGTGCCTGACAAGTGACGTGCCATCACGTTGTAGCGGCGGACGGGGCGCCAGCCTCGCTCACGCAGCTCGCCGAGGTTCAGGGTGGGGTCGATGTTGAGGTGGAGGTGCACCACCGCTCGCTCCGCCCCGTTGGCGGCCGCTCGCTGCGTCGCCCGGGCCTCCATCAGGTCGAACAAGTACTGGGCGCCCTGCGGCTGATCGGGCAGCACGTAGTGGTCGATATCGATCCGCTCGCCGCCGGAATCGTCCCACAGTAGGCCGTAGCCGATCAGCCGGGCGCCCTCGCGCTCGCCCTCGAAGAGCAGCCAGGAGTCGCGCTCCAGCTCGACCTCGGGATGTTTCAAGTCTGCCTGGATCTCCGACAGTTCGGTGTCTGCGCGGCCGATCTCCAGCAGGTCGATCTCATTGAGCAGCGCACACACCGCAGGGGCGTCATCGAGCGTCGCCGGACGCACGGTCAGGCCGGGCGGTTGAGTGGTGAACGTGGTCATCGACCCACTGTCCGGCGACAGGACCCGGCCCGCAACGGATTTTCAGGCCCACGGGGAAGGAGTGGTTGTACTCGGACACGAGGACGACGAACGAAGCGACCCTCGCGGTTGCCGGCTACGGCGACCGCGACCCGTACCGAAAGATCGAGCTCCCGAAGGGGGACTGATACGGGAAGGGCGGGAGTGCCCGGAGTGGCGGCGGCGGAGGTAGTGGGGGTGGTGTCGGCGGGGGTAGTGGGGGTGGTGTCGGCGGGGGTAGTGGGGGTGGTGTCGGTGGAATCTGCCGTGGCTGTCTTCATGGCTCACAGCCCCACACCTCACACCTCAACCTTTGTCGAGGTCAGGGCGCCATCAGGGGCGGCGTAGACAGCACGGGCGCGATAGGCGGCACGGGCGGCACCCGACGGACGGCAACCACCGGCCCTCGGCGCGCGCGGCGGACACTCCCGGGTCACCCGTTCACACCCCCGCCCCACCCCCTTCGAGTTCTTTTCCGCGGCGCCTCACCCGCACCCCGGTGACCTGCCGGAATGCCTTGGATCCAACCCTTCCGGGCCCCTCGTCTGACACCCGTTCAACTCATTTCTGACGCTTCATCAAGAAGCGCGCCCGGCCATGTGCCACTTACCTCGGTAGGGCAGGGGCACGACCGACGCAGCGACACTTGGGGGTGTCGCCGGCCGCGCCCCCTCGGAGGAGCAAGCAACGATGCGACGCACAGTCCGTCTGGTGACCGGTACCGCGCTCGCCGTCGCCGCCGCGGGACTCGCCGCCGCGCCCGCGTACGGCGGGGACTCGGGCGGCCTGGAGATCTATCCGTCCACCGTCGTACCGGGCCGTGACGTCACGGTGAACACGGCGGCGTGCGGCGCGGACGGCACGGCGGCGGGCGACGCCAGCGCGGTGGGCGCGGGCACGTTCACGCTGGCGCCCAGCGCGCACGAGCAGGACGCGATCGGGCAGTTCCGGGTACCGCCGAGCGCGCAGCCGGGGACGTACGAGATCGTCGCGAAGTGCCCCGGCGGCCGGCAGGTCACCGGCGACCTGATGGTGACCCTGACCTCCACGCGCGAACAGGTCTATCCGCGTGGACATGTGAAGACGGGGGTCGGCGGCGCACTCGGCCCCGACCCCGTGCAGACCACGGCGGGAGTGGCGGCCCTGGCCGTCGCCGCCGCGGGCGGTACCTGGCTCCTGCATCGCCGGGCGAGAGGCGACGGGATCTGACGGACACCCTCCGCTGTCCGTTCACCGGTACCGCAGTCCCCTCCCCCTCCGTGGCCCGACGCCCCTCGCGGCCCGGAGGGGAAGGGGACCAACCCCGACACCTGCCGGGGTCCAACGCCGACACCAGCCGGGGTCCAAAGCCCACCCCAGCCGGGGTCCAACGCCCACCCCAGCCGGGGTCCAACCCCGACACCTACCGAGTTCCAACCCCGACACCAGCCCCTGGAGAGGACCCCGAGAGGAGGCTCCCGTGCGCCGCCGGGTCAGCAACATCGCGATAGCTTCCGTCACCACGGTCGCCCTCTGCTCCGGCGCCTGGCTGCTGCGCAGCGGCGCCGAGACGCACGCGCCGCCCCAGCCGTCGGCCGCGCAGGCGGGCACGAAGGAGCCGGCCGGGAGATCACCCGCGGCGCGGGCGCTGCCCCACTCCCCGCCCGACCGCATCCGCATCCCCTCGATCCACGTGAACGCCCCCCTGATGGGCCTCGGCCTCACCCCGCAGGGCAGCCTGGACGTCCCGCCCGCCGCGAAGAAGAACCTCGCCGGCTGGTACGAGGCGGGCACCACCCCCGGCGAGACGGGCACCGCCATCGTCGCCGGACATGTCGACAACGCCGAGGGTCCCGCCGTCTTCTACGACCTCGGCGCCCTCAAGAAGGGCAGCCGCATCGACGTGGAGCGCCGCGACAGCAGTACGGCCGTCTTCACCGTCGACGCCATCGAGGTGTACGACGCCGACGACTTCCCCGACGAGAAGGTCTACGGCGCCGCACACCGCCCCGAGCTGCGCGTCATCACCTGCGGCGGCGGGTACTCGAAGTCGACGGGATACCAGGGGAACGTGGTCGTCTTCGCCCATCTGACGGGCAGCCGCTGAGTCGGCTCACGTTCACGCTCACGCGATCCACTGCTCGTACGCCATGTTGGTCACCAGCGCGAACACCACCGTCAGCAGCACGACGCGTACGAACCCGCTCCCCTTCTTGAGCGCGGTGTGTGCCCCGACCATCCCGCCCACCAGGTTGAACACGGCCATCAGCGCGGCCAGCTGCCAGAACACCGTGCCCTTCCAGGCGAAGGTCGCGAGAGCGCCGGCGTTGGTGCAGCAGTTGACGATCTTGGCGGTGGCGGAGGCGGTCACCAGGTCGAGGTGGAGGAGCGCGGTGAGGGCGAGCACGAGGAACGTACCCGTGCCGGGGCCGATGAGCCCGTCGTAGAAGCCGATGCCCAGGCCCGCGAGTCCGATTGCGGCGACGACGCGGCGCGGCGAGACCGGGGCGGTCGAGGGCGCCTTACCGAAGGCGGGCTTGAAGATGACGAAGGCTCCGACGCCGAGCAGGACGACCATGACCACGGGCTTCAGCACGTCGGTACTCAGGCCCGCCGCGACGAACGCCCCAGCCGTCGAACCCGCCAGCGCCGCGAGCCCGATCCGTACGGCCATGCGCACGTCCACCGGCGCCTTGCGCGCGTACGTCACCGCCGCGCCCGTCGTCCCGACGATCGCCACCGCCTTGTTCGTACCCAGCGCGTACGCGGCCGAGGTGCCGCCCGGCAGCCCGAGCAGCATCGCCGGGAGCAGAAGCAGCCCGCCGCCGCCGACCACCGCGTCGATCCAGCCGGCCGCGAGCGCGGCGAGGCAGAGGACAACGACCGTGGTCAGCGATATGTCGGGCATGATCGCGACCCTATGGACGAGATAGATGTGCCGTCCACGGGTCCCGGGAAGCTTGAGGGACTTCTGAGGTTCGGCAGGGTGGGGCCGCGGCGCGGCCGCATCATCCGAGGTCCGGCAGACTGAACCCGCCGCACGGCCGGGGCTTCCGAGGTCCGGCGGGCTGAGCCCGCCCTGCGGCTCGGTCCTCTGAGGTCCAGCAGATTGAGCCCGCCGTACGGCCGGATCTGCTGCGGTCCAGCAGACTCGACCCGCCGCACGGCCCGGTCGTCCGAGGTCCGGCAGGCTGACCCCGCCATGCGACCGGATCATCCGAGGTCCGGCAGATTGAACCCGCCATGCGGCCGGGGCTTCCGAGGTCCGGCGGGCTGAGCCCGCCCTGCGGCTCGGTCCTCTGAGGTCCAGCAGATTGAGCCCGCCGTACGGCCGGATCTGC
>NZ_JBFBEA010000016.1:159447-231559 GCF_040683495.1 Streptomyces sp. NPDC093544
ACCCGCCGCACGGCCCGGTCGTCCGAGGTCCGGCAGGCTGACCCCGCCATGCGACCGGATCATCCGAGGTCCGGCAGATTGAACCCGCCATGCGGCGGGACCTGCTGAGGTCCGGCGGGCTGAGCCACCCGCGCGGCCTGGTGATCCGACGGCCGGCAGGCCGAGCCACCCGCACGACCCCGTGACCTGACACTCGGCAGGTTGAACCACCCGCACGACCTGGTGATCCGAGGTCCGGCAGGCCGAGCCACCCGCACGACCCCGTGACCTGACACTCGGCAGGTTGAACCACCCGCACGGCCCGGTCATCCGAGGTCCGGCCCGCGGGTCCCCCGAATCCTCACATCCGGTCCCGGCCGCCGCTGAGCGCAGCGTTCCCCCCGGGAAACAGCCGAGATGCGGCCGGGTAACACCGGCCCCGCACGCTGCGGTCATGACCTCGAATACGCGTGTGGTGGTGATCGGCGGCGCCGTGCTCGCGAGCGCACGGCTCGCCCGGCAGCTCGTCGAGTTCGGCACCAACGACGGAGGTTCCTGATGCGCACGGACACGACGAAGGCGGCGAACACGACCGACGGGAACGGGGCCGACGGGAACGGGCCCGGCGGGAGCGGGTCCGCGTCCGCGCACACCATCGTGCTCGTCGGTCACGGCATGGTCGGTCAGCGCTTCCTCGAAGCGCTGGGCGAGCGCGGCCTGACCGCCACGCACCGGGTGGTCGTGCTGTGCGAGGAGCCCCGCCCGGCGTACGACCGGGTCCAGCTCACGTCGTACTTCTCGGGCCGGACGCCGGACGAACTCTCGCTCACAGACGGGGAGTTCATCGCTGAGCACGGCATCGAGCTGCACCTGGGCGACGCGGCCGAGACGATCGACCGGGAGGCTCGGACGGTAACAGCCCGCTCCGGCCTGGTGGTTGCGTACGACACCCTCGTACTCGCCACCGGCTCCTACCCCTTCGTCCCTCCCGTCCCGGGCAAGGACGCCGAGGGCTGCTTCGTCTACCGCACGATCGAGGACCTGCTCGCCATCGAGAAGTACGCGAAGGCGCGCGCCACCACGGGCGCCGTCGTGGGCGGCGGGCTGCTGGGACTCGAGGCCGCCGGCGCGCTCAAGGGTCTCGGACTGACCACGCACATCGTGGAGTTCGCACCGCGACTGATGCCGGTGCAGGTCGACGACGGTGGTGGCGCGGCACTGCTGCGCACCATCGAGAACATGGGCCTGGCCGTGCACACGGGCACGGGTACGCAGGAGATCGTCGTCGGCGACGACGGCGCCGTGTCCGGCATGAAGCTGTCCGACGGCTCCCAACTCGCCACGGATCTGGTGGTCTTCTCGGCTGGTGTGCGCCCACGCGACCAGCTGGCCCGCGACAACGGACTCACGGTCGGTGAGCGCGGCGGCGTCACGGTCGACGAGCAGTGCCGTACCTCGGACCCGCGCGTGTTCGCGATCGGCGAGTGCGCGCTGGCGTCGGACGGCCGGGTGTACGGGCTGGTCGCACCGGGCTACGAGATGGCCGAGACGGCCGCGGCCACCATCGCCGCGGACGAATCGAGCTTCACCGGCGCCGACCTCTCCACCAAGCTCAAGCTCCTCGGCGTCGACGTCGCATCCTTCGGCGACGCGCACGGCACCACCGCGGACTGCCTCGACGTCGTCTACTCCGACGCACGCTCCGGCACGTACAAGAAGCTGGTCATCGGGCGCGGCGGCGAGCTGCTCGGCGGGATCCTGGTCGGCGACGCCGACGCGTACGGCACCCTGCGCGCCTTCACGGGATCGGTCCCGCCGATCTCCCCCGAGCAGTTGGTCCTCCCGGCGGCCGCGGGCACCCCGGTCACGCTCGGCCCTTCCGCACTCCCCGACTCCGCGGTCATCTGCTCCTGCCACAACGTCACCAAGGGCACGATCCGCGGCGCGGTCACCGAGCACTCCTGCGTCACCGTGCCCGAGGTCAAGAAGTGCACCAAGGCCGGTACGGGCTGCGGGAGTTGCGCGACAGTCCTCAGGCAGCTCGTCGACGACGAACTCGAAGCGAACGGCGTCGAGATCGACCACGGCCTGTGCGGCTGCTTCGGGCAGACCCGCGAGCAGTTGTACGAGATCGTCCTCTCGCTCCATATCACCTCGCACCAGGTCCTGCTCGACCGCTACGGCCGCGACGGCGCCCGGGGCGGCGACGGCTGCGAGATCTGCAAGCCCGCCGTCGGCTCCATCATCGCCTCCCTCGCCCCGACGATCGGGGCCGACGGCCATGTCCTGGCGGGCGAACAGGCCGCGCTCCAGGACACCAACGACCACTTCCTCGCCAACCTCCAGAAGAACGGCTCCTATTCGATCGTGCCGCGCATCCCCGGTGGCGAGATCACCCCGGAGAAACTGATCGTGATCGGTGAAGTGGCACGGGACTTCGGCCTTTACACGAAGATCACGGGCGGTCAACGCATAGACCTGTTCGGGGCGAGGGTCGAGCAACTCCCCCTCATCTGGTCCCGGTTGGTGGACGCGGGCTTCGAGTCGGGGCACGCGTACGGGAAGTCGCTGCGCACGGTGAAGTCCTGTGTGGGCCAGACCTGGTGCCGCTACGGCGTCCAGGACTCCGTCCGCATGGCCATCGACCTGGAACTTCGCTACCGGGGGCTGCGCTCCCCGCACAAGCTCAAGTCGGCCGTCTCCGGGTGCGCCCGTGAGTGCGCCGAGGCCCAGTCCAAGGACTTCGGCATCATCGCCACCGCCGGCGGCTGGAACCTGTACGTCGGCGGCAACGGCGGCGCGACCCCGCGCCACGCGGACCTCCTCGCGCAGGACCTGTCCGACGCCGAACTCGTCCGTCTCATCGACCGGTTCCTGATGTTCTACATCCGCACCGCCGACCGGCTTGAGCGCACCTCCACCTGGCTGGAGCGGATCGCGGGCGGCCTGGAGCATGTGCGCGAGGTGGTGGTCGACGACTCGCTGGGCATCTGCGAGGAGCTGGAGTCGCTGATGGCCGCGCATGTGGCGGGCTACCGCGACGAGTGGGCCGAGACCATCAACGACCCCGAGAAACTGGCCCGGTTCGTGTCCTTCGTGAACGCCCCGGACACCCCCGACCCGGTCGTCGGCTTCGTCCCCGAGCGCGACCAGATCAAGCCCGACCTGCCGCTGCTGACCATCGGCACGCGTCCCCTGGAAGGAAGCGCCCAGCGATGACCCCGGCACCGGCCCCCGAGGCTACGGCTCTCAAGGTTCAACTCCTCCTGGACAACGGCTGGTTCACGGTCTGCGACCTGACCCTGCTGACCCCGGGCCGCGGAGTCGCCGCGCTCCTCCCCGACGGCCGCCAGGTGGCGGTGTTCCGCGACCGCGCGGGCCGCACATACGCCATCGACAACCGCGACCCGTTCACCGGCGCGGCCGTCCTCTCCCGCGGCCTCACCGGCACCCACCAGGGCCGGGCCTTCGTCGCCTCGCCTCTCCTGAAGCAGCGGTTCGACCTGGAGTCGGGGCGATGCCTGGACGATCCGGAGGTGTGGGTGGCGGCGTACGAGGTGCGCGCCGCGTGAAACCGCCGCCCCGGGGATGCCGGTTCAGACCTTCAGCGCTTCGTACGTCACCCCGGTCAGCTCCTCCGAAGCCGCCCAAAGCCGCTCCGCCGCAAGGTCGTTGAGCGTCCACCCGGCCCGCCAGGACTTCGCGGGCGAACCGCGCCACATCGCGAACGAGGGCCCGGTGAAGGAGTCGGGCAGCACGCCGGGCGCGGTGGCGGCGTACAGCGTGGGCAGCGCCCCGGCATCGGCGCTCTGCCCGAAGACCCGGTTGCCGATCTCGATGAGCCGTTCGGCGCGCTTGCGGCCCTCCAGCTTCGGCCCGGCGGTCTGAAGGTTGGTGGTGGCGTACCCGGGGTGCGCCGCGGCCGCGACGACCTCGGAGCCGATAGTGGCGAGGCGGCGGGCAAGCTCGTGCGTGAAGAGCAGGTTGGCGGTCTTGGAGCGGCCGTAGGCGATCCAACGCCGGTACTGGCGCTCGCTGTTGAGGTCCTTGATGTCGATGTTGGCGAGCGCGTGGAAACCGCTGGAGAGCGTCACGACGCGGGCACCGGGCGTGCCGAGCAGGGTGGGCAGGAGCAGTCCGGTGAGCGCGAAGTGCCCGAGGTGGTTGACGCCGAACTGCGTCTCGAACCCGTCCGCCGTACGGCCGTAAGGCAGCGCCATCACACCGGCGTTGTTGATGAGCAGGTCGAGCCGGTCGTACTCGCGCTCGTACGTGGCCGCGAACTCCCGTACGGATTGCAGGTCTCCGAGGTCCAGCCGCACGAACTCGATGTCTGCCCCCGGCACTTCGGACACGAGCCGGTCCCCCGCCTCGGCCCCCCGCGTCTCACTGCGGCAGGCCAGGACGACCCGGGCGCCCTTGCGGGCCAGTTCCCGCGCCGTGACGTATCCGATGCCGCTGTTGGCGCCGGTGACGACAGCGGTACGGCCGCTCTGGTCGGGGATGTCGCTCGCGTTCCAGCCCGTCATGACTGAGTTCCCTCCGGGTGGGTCGGCGCTTCGGACACTTCAGCGTATGCCCGCGGACGGTCCTGGCAGCCGGACCGGGAGCACCTGACGGCATCCGTTCCCGACCGACCCCGGCCGCCATCTGGCGTCCGCCATCCGCCGCCAACCCGTCACGAATTGTCCATGACACGTCAACTCTGCGCGTCTAGGATCCGTCAGCGCGCGACCCCGCCATCGACCGGCGGCGGGGCGGTCACGGCCCTCTGGAGCGAGAGTGGAACGTCGTACCCTTCTGCGTGCAGCCGTCCTCGGTGGTTCGTCCGCCGTCCTGGGCGGAACCCTGTGGCGCGGCGCCGCCTACGCCGCACCCGCCCAGCCCGGCACCGGCCCCTACGGGGCGCTCGGCGCGGCCGATGCCAACGGCATCCAGCTGCCGGCCGGATTCACCAGCCGGGTGATCGCCCGTTCCGGGCAGACGGTCCCCGGAACCTCGTACAACTGGCACAGCGCCCCGGACGGCGGTGCCTGCTACGCCGACGGCACGGGCTGGATCTACGTCTCCAACTCGGAGATCAACCCGTCGGGCGGGGTGAGCGCGGTGAAGTTCTCGTCCACCGGCGCGATCACCGCGGCGTACCGCATCCTGTCCAACACCCAGCAGAACTGCGCGGGCGGCAAGACCCCGTGGAACACCTGGCTGTCCTGCGAGGAGGTGTCCCTCGGCTCTGTCCACGAGACCGACCCGTGGGGCGTGAACGCGGCGGTGCAGCGGCCCGCGCTCGGCCGCTTCAAGCACGAGGCTGCCGCCGCCGACCCGGTGCGCCAGGTGATCTACCTGACCGAGGACGAGACCAACGGCTGCCTCTACCGCTTCGTCCCGACGACGTGGGGCAACCTGTCCTCCGGCACCCTCCAGGTCCTCGTCGCCGGCACCGCCACCTCCGGCTCCTTCACCTGGACCAACGTCCCCGACCCGGACGGCTCCCCGACGACCACCCGCACCCAGGTCTCCGCCGCCAAGAAGTTCAACGGCGGCGAGGGCTGCCACTACGCCGACAACACGGTCTGGTTCACCACCAAGGGCGACAACCGCGTCTGGCAGCTCAACCTGGCAAGCAGCACCTACGAGTTGGCGTACGACGACTCCCTCGTGACGTCCGGCACGGCCCCGCTGACCGGCGTCGACAACATCACCGGCACCGCCTCCGGCGACCTCTTCGTCGCGGAGGACGGCGGCAACATGGAGATCTGCGTGATCACGCCCAACGACGTGATCGCCCCGTTCCTGCGCATCGGCGGCCAGTCGCTCTCGGAGATCACGGGCCCGGCCTTCTCACCCGACGGCAGGCGGCTGTACTTCTCCAGCCAGCGCGGCACCAGCGGCAGTTCTTCGGGCGGGATCACCTACGAGGTGACGGGGCCGTTCCGGTCGTAACCACCCCGAGGGAGGTGCGGGTGGGACATATGACGACCTCGACCGGAATTCACGAGGCTCTCAGAGTTCACTGCTTTCCTGTGCTCGCCATGTCCCACCCGCTCTCTCCCCGGAGGCCTCGAGCCATGCCTCGGAACCACCCTGCCCCCACCCGCCGCTCGTTCCTCGGCGGTACCGCCCTCGCCACACTCGCGCTCGCGGCCGGCGCCGGAACGGCGAACGCCTCGTCCGCGAACCGGACTTCCTCGTGGCCCACCGAGATCCCGCTCCCGAACGGCTTCCTCCCCGAGGGAATCACCATCGGCGCCCAGCCGTACGCCTACTTCGGCTCCCGCGCCAACGGCGCCGTCTACCGCGCCGACCTGCGCACCGGCGAGGGCGCGATCCTCTACTCGGGCGCGACCGGCACGATCGCCAACGGACTGAAGCTGGACGACCGCGACGGCCTGCTGTACGTCTCGTCCGGATCGGCCGGGGGCGCCGCGCGGGTCGTCGATTCCCGCACCGGCAACCTGGTCGCCACCTACCAACTGACCGACCCGACGGGCCACTTCATCAACGACGTCGTCCTGCTCGGCGACCGCGCCTGGTTCACCGACTCCTACGGCGCCGTCCTCTACGGCGTGCCGCGCGGCGGAACGGGAGACGTCCGTGAGCTGTCGATCGGCGGCGCCTGGGTGCAGTCGGCCACGGGAATCAGTGCCAACGGCATCGTCGACACCGCCGACGGCAAGGCACTGATCGTCGTCAACGGCGGCAAGCTCTACAACGTGCCGCTCGCGACCGGCACAGCCACCGAGATCACGCTGAGCGGCACCACCGCCCTCACCAACGGCGACGGCCTCCTACGCCTCAACCACACCCTGTACGTCGTCCAGAACCGCCTCAACCAGGTCAGCGTCCTCACCCTCGACGCCAAGGCCACCACCGCCACCCTGACCCGCACGATCACCGACCCCCGCTTCAACATCCCCACCACCGCCGCCGCTTTCGGCAACCTCCTGTACGTCGCCAACGCCCAACTGGGCCTTCCGACGACGCCGGACACACCGTTCAACGCGGTGGCCGTGGCGATCTGACGCACACCCAGAATGCTGTACGCGGACGTACGGAGCGAGGAGGAGACGGGGTCTGATGTGCCCCGCACGGGTCCCGTACCTTCTGGAGGACGGGACCGGACCTACGCGTGAGGAAGTTCGCATGGCCTCCATCCACCGCACCACCATGAAGCCTACGAAGCTGGAACTGCTCACCGGCTGGCTGCCGAAGCAGAGTTGGTACGTGGGCGACGCGGCAACGCCGGAGCTGGTCAAGGCCGGTGGATTCCGTCTGGACGATCCGGCGGGTGCGGTCGGGATCGAGTTCATGGTCGTGGTGGACTCCAGCCCGCAGGAGCCGGTGGCGTATCTGGTGCCGATGAGCTACCGCGATGCGGCGCTCGACGGCGCCCCCGGCGAGGCGTTGATCGGCACCTCCGAGCACGGGGTGCTCGGCACCCGGTGGATCTACGACGGCGTCCACGACCCGGTGGTGATGGCGCAGTTGCGCGCCCTTCTGCGCGGTGAGGCGATTCCGCAGCAGCAGAGCGAGAGCGACACCCCTGACCCGACCGTCACCGTGCACGGAACCGGCCCCGGCGACGGGCTCGACGTTCGGATCAACCGCGTCCTGCGGCCGGCGGAGGCCGCGCAGAGGTCGTCCAGACACCTCGTCGCCGGGTGGACCTGGCCAGACGGAACGGCCGCACGGGGAGTACTCGCGGCCGTCGCGCCGCGGTAAGGGGTCACGCGGAAGCGACCTGGGGAACCAGAACCGACAGGACCTGCTGTCCTTTCATGGTCAACCCACGCCGACCGCCGCCGACTCGTAGCCCGTGATGTCGTCGGGCTTCACCAGGCCGTCCTCGATCGCCCGGGCCAGCATGTCCGCCTTCGTCGGTGCGGTCCTGCCGACCTGCGCGTATTTGACTCTCGCCCGACGGATGTACACGTCCACAGTGTGAACGGACACAGCCATGCGCAGGGCGACCGAAGCCTTCGACATGGACTGGAACCACCACAGCAGCGCGGTACGTTCCTGCGAGGACAGCTTGGGTCTGTTCGCGCCGCGATCACCTACAAGGACCCCCGCGGCCGTCGGCGTGACGTAGGGCCGGTCCCCCGCCGCCGCCAGCACCGCGTTCACCAGGTGCGCCCGTCCTTCGTTCTTCGCGACGAACTCGCATGCTCCGGCCTCCAGCGATTCGAGCACCACCCGCTGCTCGGTGAACTGCGAGAAGGCGATGACCCGTTGACCCGCCGCGGCCAGCGTGGCGATATCGCCGATGACGAGTCTGCCGTGCAGATTCAGATCGAGAATGAGGACATCCGCGACGCCGGGCTCCACATCCGCCGTTTCGCCGGTGTGCCCCACCGTGATCCGCGGCTCCTCGGACAGCCAGGTCTGGATGCCTTCGATGACGACGGGGTGATCGTCGATGATGGCAACGGTCAGGGGGCCGGTCGTACGGGCCATCGGGTCTCCCACCACAGCTGATCCTCCTCCTGGTCGTATATGGCGGATACGGTGAGGTGGCCCGGCGATTCCACAAGCGTCTCCGGCGGGGCGTCGGCCACCACGCTCACCACAACGTCCTCGGGCGTCGTCACCACGGTCACCCGCGCTCGGGTGGTGGCGGCGGCCAGGACCAGCAGGGTCCCTTCCGCCAGTTCTCGGCGGACGGATGACGGCAGGTCGGGCAGGTCGCCGTAGCTCAGCAGGGTCACGCGTACGCCACGCCGCTCAGCGACATCGGCACAGGCCCGCAGTTCGTGCAGGAGCGGGTGCGGGGTGTCGTCCGTCTCCACGAACAGCCTCCGCAGGCGTGCCGCCTCCACGGCGGCGCGCTGGCGTACGACGGTGTCCCCCGGGTCCAGTTGACGTTCCGCCAGACCACGCAGCAACGGTTCCACTCTAATGCGCAGGTACTCGTAGCGGCGCTGGCGCTCGGCGTGCACGGTCTCGTCGGCGGTGGCACGAGCGAGGTGCTCCGCCTGTCCCGCAGCGATCTCGGTGGCTTCCCTGGCACCGTCGTTGAGCTGCCGCGCCAGGTACGCGAAGGTCAACTGGATACCGGCGGTGGTGTAGACCGCAGCCAGCACACGGGAGACGGTGACGTGGTCGAGTGCGCCGTCGGCGGCCAGGAAACCCACCGAGACAGCCGTGTTGGCGACGAGCAGGGTGATCAGCTCCCACAACGGACGCTGCATCAGAAGCAGCACGCCGAACCAGCCCACGGTGTTCCACGCCCAGCTCACATCGCCGATCGCCCCGCCCGCCGGGTACGTGGCGGTGGCGACGATGCCGGTGACCAGCGCCGCCCCCGCAAGCATCCGCGCGGTGTGCGCGCTGAGCGCGGAACGCAGCAGCAGGATGGACCCGGCCGTCTGGATGACCGCGAGTGCCAGCCAGGAGCCCGCGGCCGCGGCCCGCGGCTCGTACACCGGCCAGCCCCTGAGCACCAGCATGGTGTCCAGACCCAGGTGCCAGACGCCCACTATCGCCACCAGCCCGATATTGACGGCCTTGGCAAAGCGGGTGGCGACCACGCCCTGGACGACGTCGGCGGTCATGGCTCCCACCTCAGCACGACCCGAGTGCCGGCGCCGGGGGACGATGCCGCTCGGGCGCTGCCGCCCACGGCACTCATCCGGCCGTAGACCGATTCCCGCAGGCCGCGCCGGTGAGAGGGAACAGCAGAAGGGTCGAACCCGCCTCCGCTGTCGCAGACTTCGACGGTGACGCCCTCCCCGAGGCGTCTGACCGTGATCCGGGCAGCGCCGGTGTTCGCGTGCTGGGCCACGTTGGCCAGTGCCTCGGCGGTCCCTTGCGAGAGGGCTTCCACGACCTCGTGGGGCAGGGTCAGCGGCGGCACGTCGAACTCAACGTCCAGTGGTGGGAGGCCGACGCGGTGCGTCAGTACGACGGTGCGCAGCGCGACATCCAGCCGTGCCGCGTCTTGCGCCACAGCGCGTGCCGTGTGGGGGTGTGCCCGCAGGTCTTCGATGACGGCGAGGTCGGCCGCGGCCCGTTCCGGCAGCGCGGCGGAGTCACGGGTGATGCTGCCGGTGCCCACCATGGTGAGCGTGGCGAGCACGGTGTCGTGCAACAGCCGCTGCTGGTCCAGTTCGTCGGTGCGGGCGGCGGACCGGGCCCGCGTCGACGCGCGCGCCGACGCCTCCTCGGACAGCGCGAGGTCCGCACTGCGCGCTCCATGTCGCAGAAGGATCATGACAGCGGCGGCGAGCATCCCCTGGAGCACCAGGACGACTGAGGCCTCTCGTATGCCGCCGCCCACCGCGTGGGCCGCCGCGATGGCGATCGCCGCGGCCATCGCCAGGGGCTGCCGCAGCATGAACTGGGCGATGAAGACGCCGGTGCCGGCGACCATGTCGATCCACCCGGAGCCCGCACTCGCTTCCAGGACCTCGGCCGGGACAAGGTTGCCCTGGGCCAGGCAGAGCACCACAACGACGGCGATGTCACCGGCGTAGAGCCAGGCACTGGGTTCTGGCCTGAGCGTCAGAGCGGTGAACAGGCCGCTCCACAGAAGCAGTCCGACGACCGCGACGGCCACCCAGACCGAGTGGGCGGGTGGTGCGAAGCCGACCACGGCGACCAGGGTTGCTCCGACGGCACTGATCGCCCTCAGGACAGCGGACAGGCGTGCGGACTTGCGCCGAAGCTGGAGTTGGGCGGGGCCCCGCGTCAGCGCGCCGCCTCCACTAAAGGAATTCCTGCCTCCGCCAAGAAAGGCAAGGGATTCGACCGCATTCCTCACAGTGTTTCCCCCGCACGCGATAAGGCCCGCTTCCCAACTTAGGCGAACGCAAGCGCGACCGACAGGGGGATGTGCGACATCTCGCCGCTGATGTCACGCGGCCGTGGAGCCTACCTCCGGGCAAAGACGCACACGAGCACGGGTCCGGCGGCGCTGTCACGCGTTCGCGTGACATGCCCTTCCCAAGTCCGCCACGTAAATTCGCACCAGTACTACAGCCTGTTGCGAACGACCCTCTCTGTTGCGAACAACCTCTCTGCAAGGAGTCCTTGATGCGTATGTCCCGGAGGGCGGCACAGGCCGCGGTAACCGCGGCGGCTCTCGGCGGTTCCATGCTCGCCTCGGCGACGCCGGCGGCCGCGGCGACGACGGCCCCGACCTGCATCGGCCGCATGGTCACGCAGACGACCACCGGTTTCGACGTCCTTCTCACCAACAGGTGCGGCTACACCCGTTCAGTGAAGGTCGAGGTCTCGCTCGCCCCGGACAGTTCGTGTTATGTGATGTCGGCCGGCACCAACGCCCTATACATATACAAGGGGATCTTCGGGAACTACAAGCGCACGGTCAACTGCTGACGGACCGTCCGCAAGCCCGCCGCGTACGGATCCCCACGCGCGGTGGTGCGGTAGCCCGCCGGGCGGGTCACGGTGCCGCGCTGGGCGGCGTACGCCACCGGCCACCCGTCCCGCATCCCCATCCCCTACCCCGCAGAGCATCCCGGGGTCGGTGCCCCTCCGCCACGTAATTTCGGACCAGGCCGCCCGAGGCGGGGAATCTCGGGGGCTACTCGGAGTCCGGCCTGGCGGCGTGTGAGGGCACCTGTACTGACCGGCGTTGCGGCCACCTCCTCGGAAGTTGCCACCATTTCCTATGAGTTGACGCTGCATGAGTCGCACCCGCAGTCCCGTCCTGCAGAAACTCGGGCAATCTGCCCGGCAATCGGAAGGTGGAGCAGAAATGATCAAAATCCGAAGTGGGCGCGCCAAGTCTGCTGCGGCCACGGGGGCCCTTCTGGCCGGCCTCCTCGGCGGCGCTCTCGCCGGCGCGCCGTCCGCGACCGCGGCTGACTACGCACCTTGCAGCTATGGGGCGACCATTTACAACAAGGTCACAAACCCCACCTCTTACAAGTACATTCCCTACGCCACCGGCGCTACGCCCAATTGCTGGCTGGACCGAGGGATGAGCAACACGGCAGTCCGCGCCCTTCAGAAGAACCTGAATTCCTGCTACGGATACAAGCTGGCAACGGACGGGATCTTCGGCGAACTCACGGAGTCGGCGCTCGTCTCCGTTCAGAAGAAGGTCGGTGTCGTGGCGGACGGCGACTACGGCCCCAATACGAAGAATGCGATGGTGTGGGCGAACTACAGCGTGGAAACCGGGGCGCGGATCAGCTGTAACTGACGACCCGCACTCGCCTTTCCCGGTGCACTCACCGACAAAGTTCCCTGCACGGATGACAAAATGCACCTGCATCAGACCAGCTCGGACCGAGGATGGATAAGGCTCACCGTCACACCCGGATCCAGCCGGAACTCTCCAATCCGCTCATCCGTCGTCAGGCGCAGAACCACCGATTCATGACCCGCTCGTTCGATCCGCCCACCCGGCCCCGAGGAGAGAAACTGATGAAGGCTCTGGTTAAAAAGCGTTCCGCGAGCATCCTTTCGGTCGGCGCCTTACTCACCGGACTGCTGGGCGGCGCGATTGCTGCCGCACCGTCTGCCGTAGCTGCTGCAACCTACGAATGCAACACCTCCAAGAAGCTCCCCACGGGGAGCTATTACATCCTGTTGCCGCACCAGAACTACGCCCCCGCCGACCCTTACTGGTGCTACCTCAAATACGGTAGTTCGAACAGCGGAGTGAGTGCACTTCAGTTCACGCTGAACAAGTGTTACGGGGCGGGACTGGTCGTAGACGGTGACTATGGCCCCGCAACCAGGTCTGCAGTGGTTACAGTTCAGATTCGCCTTGGCGTCTCCGCGGACGGCGAATACGGACCGGAGACCCGCAACGCAATGAAATGGTCGCACCGGACCAGCAGCGGCGCACACCATCACTGTGCATAAAGTTGGCTGAGCTGATGCGCATCGAGGCAGCTCAAGCAGCCATGACGCTTACCCCTTAGAGCTCGTAACAGGATCTTGTTGAGGTGTGCCGGTGGGGCGTAACTGGTGTGACGATTCGGCCGTTCGTGGGGTGTGGGTACTCGACCGTGGATCGTGGACGATGAGTTGTGGGCGCTGATTGAGCCGTTACTGCCTCCGTGGCCGGAGCGGTCCCCGGGGCCACGACCGGTGGCGGACCGGCTCTGCCTCCAGGGTGTCCTGTTCGTCCTCTACAACGACATAGCTTGGCAACTCCTGCCCGCAGAGCTGGGGTTCGGCTCGGGGCAGACCTGCTGGCGCCGCCTGGACCGGTGGCAGAAGGCAGGAGTCTTCGACCGGCTGCACCGGGTTCTGCTCGCGGAGCTGAACACGGCCGGCGAACTCGACTGGTCACGTGCGTGCGTGGATGGCTCTCACATCCGCTCGAAAAAGGGGGCGCCGACACCGGTCCGTCGCCGGTCGACCGGCGGAAAACGGGCAGCAAACACCACCTGATCTGCGACGGCCGCGGCACACCACTCAAGGTCATCACGACTGCGGCTAACGTCAACGACGTCACCCAGACCCTCGCCCTGGTCGACGGCATCCCACCCGTCGCAGGCCGCCCCGGTCGGCCCCGCCGCAGGCCCGAAGCTCTGCTCGGTGACAAGGGTTACGACTCCAACGCCCACCGCGACGAGTTGCGTCGCCGACGGATCCTGCCCGTCATCTCCCGCAAGAGATCGCCGAACATCAAGGGCATGGGCAAGTTCCGCTACGTCGTCGAGCAGACTTTCGCCCTGCTCCACCACTTCAAACGCCTTGCCGTGCGATGGGAACGCCGCACCGAACTTCACGACGCCTTCGTCTCCCTCGCCTGCAGCCTCATCTGCTGGCGACGGCTTCGGAAGCCCAGGAACGACTGACCGGTGTCAGGGCAGGCCAGGACACCAGCAGGCTGCTTCAGCACGTTGGTACTCTCCGCATCTACGGCGAGGAGGGGAGATGATCGTGGGAACAGAGCCGTCGAGTCCTCCGAGCCGCTGGTTCAGAGGAACCGGCTTTGGGGTCCTCTTCGGTGGACTGACCGCAGTGGTGTCCACTGCTGCCATTGGGAATGCATGGGCTGCTTGTGACATCGGCAACGGCGTAACCAATGGCATGACTTTGCTGCTTCTTGTGCCTCTCATATGGATCGCCGCTGCGGTTTCGTGGGTGATCCTTCACAGCACCCTCGGAAGACGTCATCGCAGGACAGCCCTTACTGCAGGGCTCATCTTCACCCTGTGGTTCACCTGGTTCCTTGTCACATGGCTCGGCATGCCGAACTCCTACCCCGCACCGTTGTGCCCGGGCAACGTCCCACCTTGGTGGCCGAGCTTCATCCCTGCATGACTCCGGCGAAGCCTCTGAACCTTGGCACTGGCAGCGGCACGCTACTCAACAGCGCCCCCGACCAGCCGCTGCACGCCAGCAAGATCGTGTTACGAGTTCTTAAGCTGTAGTTCAGTGATCAGGTTCGTCGGATAGTTCCCGGTCACGGACGATTGGTTCGGCGACGTTACACAAGTCGCCCGGTGGGACGCTCAGTTGGAGAACGCTTCCTCGCGCACGCTGCACACCGCAAGGCTGACCTGCAACTACCCCGCCATGACAGAGGACCTCGGCGATGCCGCCGGGGTCCTCTCACTGTTCAAGATCAATCTCAACGATACTGAGCCCTTCCCAACCTCCCACGTCAGTTGGCCTGACGGACGGATGAAGCCCCTGGTAGATGGGTTTTCGACCAAGAGAACCGTCTCCATCAGAGGCTTCGCATGCTTGTCCATTCGTCCGGCGTCGACGTGTCCAGCTCCGCCCTCCGCCTCCTCGCCGCCCGTCTGAGAGAACACCGCCGCGCCCTCGGCAACCGATGGCGGCGCCTGAGCGCGGGCCGTCAGGCCCTGCTCGCCCTCGCCCACCTCCGCAACGGCCAGTCCTATGCCCAGCTCGCGGCCGGTTTCGGGATCGGCACCACCACCGTCTACCGGTACGTTAGCGAGGCTGTCGAGCTCCTGGGCGCCCTCGCCCCCCTTCGCTCGCCCACGCACTACGGGCCGCGTCGATGAAGGCGTATCTGATCCTGGACGGGACGCTCCTGCCGATCGACCGGATCGCCGCCGACCGTCCTTTTTGCTCGGGCAAACACAAGAAGCAAAGTCCGTGTTTCCGGCTAGCGCGGATCGCCGGCCGCTCGTGGACATAGCCGTCGACGCGTTGAACTCCGCCCGGAGTTCCCGTTGCGGAAGTACGCACCTACCCCCGACCTCGCAGCACGGGGTTGAGGTCGGCGACCACCGGCCGTCCGATCTTGGAGCGTCCGGTGGCCGCGCGGAATTTGTCCCGCAGCACCCGCATGGCTCTGACCGAGGGCCAGCGCTGCAGGTAGAACTTGCCCCGCCTTCAGATCCCTTCCGGGACGCTGTTCGCCGGGCATGGCGGGATGCCGACAGAGACCTCGACTGACCCGCTAATACAAATGAGTTGGTTCAGTCAACACACACTGCTCACGCTTGCGGTGCCAGTAGGCGAGGTCGGCCCAGGAATGAGAAGCCGCCCCTGCGGGAGAGAGTCAGCGCAAGCGCTCGGCGAGCATGAGAGCCAGTGGCCCGGCCGGGAGCAGGAACCGACCGTCGGCGGCGGCGCTGATGGCGTCGCCAAGGGGCCACCAGGTCAACTTGAAGTCGGCTTCCGACGGGGTCAGGGATTGGCGGCCCAGGGTGAGGTCTCGGGCCTCGTAGAGGTGGACGCGACTGGTGGAGCCGAGGGTGATGGCGTAGGAACCGAGCGCACGCCACGTCTGCGCGGTGACGCCCGCCTCTTCGGCGAGCTCACGGCGTGCGCACTCTTCGGGACTCTCGCCGGGCTCCTTTCGTCCGCCGGGGAGAAACAGGTACTCGCCACCGTGGCGGGGAAAGTCGGCGCTGATGACAGCTACCAGGCCTTCGTTATCGATGGCGACGACCACGGAGGCGTCAGTGGCGGGGCTGTTGGCGTGTTCTCCCATGCGGGCTGAGGGTAACGGGCCGGGCGTCTAGCGCATCGCCGGCTTCAGCAAGCAGACAAGGTGATAGTTAAAGGTGGAGCCGCCGACCGAGCTGCTGAACTTGTCGTAGTTGCGGCACTGTTGGCCTGGTGTGATGGCCTTCTGGCAGTGGCAGCAGATCATCCCGCTCTCGGTCATCGCCGGCTCTCCCGCACGGCCTTGCGCAGCGCTGTGCCTGTCTCGCACTGGGACTGGTCGTCGGCGCACTGCTCGCAAGTTCCGGCATGGCCCAGCAGAGCTCGGTAGAAGCGCGCTCCAGCGCACGTGAGGCAGCCACGCGGGAACCACCTTCGGGCCTCAACTCCCTGGACATCGAAGGTCCGCTCCCCGAGGTCGACAGCCGCACGGTTGTCGAGGGTCACGCCGCACCACACACAGCCCCCGCCCCGAACCTGCGCCTCGGACAGCGTGTCCACGGACGGCACAGGATGGACCGCGAATTGGACCGTGCCTTGCTCCTGAGATCCGGCGTCTCTGCTCATGACTTGAGGAAACCGGAAGTGTCCTGTCGCCCATCAGGACAGAACCGGGGGAGTTACCGGCAGCCGACCGGACAGTTTTACCGAGCAGGCAGCGGCGGTAGGGCTACCGTCGAGGGACGCAGGTGCACGAGGGGGAACGGTCGTGGCCAGACAACGGAACGTCCAGCTTGAGGCACTGCTCACCGAGTTCGGGTTCACGCACCAGCAGCTGGCCGAAGAGGTGAACCGGACTGCCGAGGACATGTTCAGCAAGGCCAACGACTGCACCGATCGGCATGTGCGGCGGTGGATTGCCGGGGACGTGCAATGGCCGTGGGCCCGCTACCTTCTGCCCCTTCAGGAAATCTTCGGCCGCCGCCCGGAGGCCATGGGTTTCATCCCTCGCAAGTCGTCACGCGTACCGGCCCCGCCGCTACGGCCGGCGCCCGGGAAGGAGCAGCGCCCGGTGAGACGACGGGAGTTCATCGCGGTCGGCCTGGCCACCGCCCTGGGCCTGGACGCCATCCCCTCGGCCGGCCGTCTCGGCATGAGCGACGTCGAGAGGATCCGCGGCATCGTTCCCGCCTTGTACAACCACGATCACGCTCTCGGCGGGGGTGCTCTGCACGAGGTCGCCGCGCAAGCCCTGAGACACGTCCACCATGCGCTCAACCACTGCGCCTACGGGGAGCGCGTCGAGCGCGCTCTGTATGCCGCTACGGGGGATCTCGCCGCGTCCGCAGGCTGGTTCGCCTACGACGCGGGCAGCCAAGGTGAGGCGACCAGCCTCTACAACGAGGCACTGCAGCACGGCATGCTCGCCGGAGACGGCATGCTGCAGGCGCGGGTGTGGTCCAACCTCGCCATGCAGGCACGCCTCCTCGACCGGGATCAGGAGGCGCTGCGCATCGGCCGGGCCGCGGTCGAGACCCGCCAGGCCAAGGGCGATCCGTGGCTGATGGCACTGCTGCACTGCCGACAGGCCGTCGGGCATGCACGTACCGGGGACCGCAGTCGCGCAGAGCGCTCCCTCGCCCACGCCGAGACGGCCTACGACCGTACACAGGGCGAGCCCGCACCCTGGCTTTCGTTCCTGACCCCTGCGGAACTGACAGGGCTTGCCGGGGCAACCCACCAGGCCCTCGGACGCCACAAGCGGGCACAACAACTCACCGGCGCCGCCCTGGACATGCTGGAGCCGCGCTTCGAGCGCAATCGGGTGTACTACACGGCGCAGCGAGCGCAGGCACTTCTCGACAGCGGTGACATCGAGCAGGCGGTCACCGAGGCCAGACAGGCGGGCGCGATCGCAGGGCGGGTTCAGAGTGAACGGATTCAGGGGAAACTCGGCGACCTACGGCGGGAATTACGGCGCTTCGCCCACGTGCCCGCAGCGGCCGACTTCCTTGAGCAGACACGTCAGACAGGAGCGTGAGTAATGGACGGGCTGCAGCTGGAACGCAGGGATGCCACGGGCCTTGACGACGTTCGGCACGAACTTCTCGATGTGTACGCGGAGATCTACGCGGACCGGCTCGGCGAGGAGTTCCACAGCATCGAACGGTTCGACGAGCGGCTCGGCTGGAACACGGAAGTGCCCGGCTTCGCTGCGGTCGTCGGCTACCTCGGCGACACCCCGATCGGCTACGCCTACGGCTGCACGCTGCCGGCCGACACCCGCTGGTGGAACGCACTGCTCACCCCAGTGCCCGACGGTGCGACCGTCGAGACGGGCGCCCGCACGTTCGCCCTCTCCGAGCTCATGGTCGTCGACAAAGTCCGCGGCACCGGGGCCGCGCGGAAGATTCACGACGAGCTGCTGCGCGGCCGACCCGAGGTACGGGCGACGCTCCTCGTCGAGCGCGATCACCCGAAGGTCCGCGGCCTGTACGAGACATGGGGCTACGAGTGGTTCGGCGAGGTACAGCCCTTCACGGACGCGCCGCTGTACGACGCGATGAATCTGCCCTTGTAACCCTGACACCCCACAGACCTGCACTGACACCCTTCTGGCACCCCGGCTGACACCTCGTCGACGGGGAGGGCGCAGATCATGCCCGAAGGGGCGACACCCCCGCACAGGGTGGATGGCTGACTCCCTGAGCTGGGAAGTCAGCCATCTGTCATAGCTGGAGGGCACTCTCAGGGCACATCGCTGAGAGTCGCCTCCATCATGCCGGCCGTCCGATCCTCTTCCGCCTCCCACAAGTGGGTGTAGACGTTCAGCGTGATCGATGGCTTGGCGTGGCCAAGCCTTTTCTGTACCTGCTTCGGCGTCGCCCCATTCTTGATCAGGACCGAGGCATAGAAGTGCCGCAGGTCGTGGAGCGTCGTGTCCTCGGGGACACGGAACTTGCTACCGGACTTCTCCAAGTAGGCGTTCGCCCGCTTGACGTTGCGGGCCCACACCTTCGACCAACTACCGCGCCGGATCGCCCCACCGGTCTCGCTGGTGTACAGCAAACGAGCGTGGCGCCATACGGGCTTCCTGGGGTTCGTCCGATCCTCGATGTACACGACCTGCGCCGGGAACTCCCTGCGGTGCCGTGCGATCTCGTCTACGACCGAACGCCCTTGAGGAACGGGCCGGTAGCTCTGCCTGGTCTTCGGTTCCCCGAGGTACGGCACCCCCTTGTCGGGACCGATCAACTGCTGTTTGACCGTCACAGTCTCGGCAGGCTCTTCGTCCTCCAGCCCGAACAGCTCGCCTTGTCTGAGGCCCGTCGATGCGGCCTGCCTCACCAGGGCGCGGTACCGGGGAGACGCGGTCACGATGAGTGCCTTCACTGCCTCCGGATGGAGCGGGTGGATCTCCGGATAGAAGACCTCCGGTGGTTTCAGCCCCTCCCATGGGTACTTCGGAATGATCCCCTCTTGGTGGGCCATCTTCAGGATGCTCGTGCAGACATTCCAGGGCGTTGCAAAGGTCGACGGAGCGATGACCGCAGACCGCTCTTTGATCCACCTCTGTCCGTCTGCCCGCTGAATCCGGCCGATCTCCCGATTGCCAAATGTCGGGTAGATGTGCAGTCGTAGGACCCGTTCAACATTCGTCTCGGTCCGCTCGCGGTGTACCGCTGTCTCTTGCCAGCGTTCAGCGATGGCCCTGAACTTTTGCTTGCCCAACTCCCGGTTCACGAAGGTGCCGTCATCAAGTTCAGTCGTCACCTTGGCAGCCCGGGAGTCCGCAGCGATCTTCTTGTCGAAGTTCTCCTTGCACTGCTTGCCGGACAAGTCCCTGTAGCGCACCTGCCAGCGTTTCCCTGTGCCGTGATCGGTACTGGGATACACCGTCTGGGTCTTGCTGCTGTGTGCCTCGCAGGGCTTGGTGTCGGCCGGCGGGCGGGATAGGTGCCAGCGGTCGTATACCTCAGCCATCAGTTCCCCTCCCCCTCAGAGCAAGCCGAGTCAGCCATGAGGGGACATTCCTTGTGGTGGGGTTCGTTGCTGTTTCGGGTCATGCCGCGCGTCGGCCTCCGGTCTCTTCAGCGTCGTACTTGTCGAGCGCTTCGGCGTTGTACAGAACACGTCGACCGCGCCTGATGAAGCACTGCGGACCAGTTCCGGCGTAGCGCCAGTAGCGGATGGTTGCGGGCGACGTTCGATAGCGCTCGGCGACTTCCGCAGTCGTCAGGTACTTCATGACGTCCTTCCTGTGGCGAGCGACCACTCGCACAGTCACCACCCCCAAGCTGACTTCATGCTTGAGGCGCGTTGGTCTCGGGTCGGCGGGCCGCATGTGTCCGAGGTGGGGATTTCTGCGTCACCCGCGTCATCTGCGTCATGCACGCCCCTGACCTGCGGGTTTGAGGTGACGCAGAGGGGTGCGGGTGCGTCATCGGTGACGCAGGCTGTCCGTCATCGGTGACGCAGGTGACGCAGGATGACGCAGACAAAGGCCGTCTGCGTCACCCCTGTCTGCGCAGGTCATCCGCCGTTTTGTGGGGTCGGGTGACGTAGGTGACGCAGCGTTCCCCTACTTAGGAAAAAGGAGGGGCGTCTGTGGTCGTGGGGTGCATCTCAGGGAGTGAAGAAGGGGCCGCTTCGCGGCACGTCCTTGGGGCGCCGCGCGGCGGCGAACAGCAAGAGGAGCACGCCCCGCCCGGGTGCTCCTCTTGCTGTTCACGGGTGGCGCCGGTCAGAACGCCCGTTCCTGTTCGTGTGAGGGCGGGGCGAGCCGGGTCATTTCGATGTAGCGGCCTTCTTTGGTGCGGCCGGAGTCGATGATCACGCCCCGGGCAGCGAGGGTGGGCTGAAGACGCTTGAGGCGGTCGGAGAGGACCTTGCCCGTGGTCGGCCATCCCTTGGGCAGGGTGCGCAGTTCGTCGCCGGCGTAGAGGCGGCTGAGGCAGTGCAGCCACTGTGTGGACGTCATCCGCGCTTCCGTGCCCGCCTCCATGGTCGCCGCGTGCTCAATGACGGCCTGTGCCAAGAGGTCGCCCTCGATGACGTCGTCGTTCAGGTCGTCGAGGCAGGCCCGGTAGGCGTTGAGTGCTCCCAGGCCGGTGGCTGCGTCGAGTTGCGCGCACAGGTGGGCGAAGTCCGCCATCCGTAGGTCCGTGGGAGTCTCCGCTTCCACGGCGCGGACCTTGACCGTGAGGTCGAGCAGCGAGCCGAGGATGACGGGCAGTACCTGCGCGTACTCCGTCCACAGCTCATCCTCGGTTCGCCGCACCCGGGGCCGTTCGAGACGCAGGGGAAGCAACCGATCGGCGAGGTCGGGCCGGATGAGTCCCACGTCGATGCCGGTGAGGAGCAGGGGGCGGCGGTAGCCGACGCGGAAGACGTCTCCGTCGGTGAAGAGGGCGCGTTTGACGCTTTCGGCTCCGGTGACGATGCAGCACATGGCGTCGGACAGGTCCGGCGTCATGTGGGACAGGTTGTCCAGCGCGGTCACCCATCCCGCCGCCACGGCCGCGATCAGGTTCTCTTCATCCTTCGGCGCCCTGCGCAGGTCGCCGGTCATGCCCTCGATGATCCGCACGAGCATCCGCCCACCGGTGGACTTGCCCGCCCCCTGCGGTCCGGTGAGGAACGGCGCGGGGACGGGAACGGACGGTCCCAGGCAGCCGATCAGCCACGCGATGGCCAGGCATTCGGTCTCCGCGTTGGCGAAGTTGCACAGCCTCATCAGGAGATCGATGCCCTTGCCGTCGGTGTCCTTGGCCGGCAGGGGCAGTTCGCCGGTGAGCTGGGTACGGCGCCAGCACACCTCACGCGGGTCGGGGGTGAGGATGTCCCAACCCGAAGGGTGGATGCGGACGGACTTCCCGTCATCGCGGCCCAGGTCCAGCCACGTGGCCCCGTCGAATCCGGGGGCAACGCGGATGTGGACGGGCTGTACGTCCTCGGTCAGAGCGAGTGCTTCGATCAAGTCCAACGCCTCCTTGAGGGCGGATCCGTTGAATACGCCGATCCCGTCGCGGAAGAGGCCGACCATGAGTTCCTGTCGGTGGCTTCCGGTGGTGCCTTGGGAGCGGATGGGGCGGGCGACGGGGTGGGCGTTCTTCTGCGCGTAAACGGTTCCGTCGCCGGTGCGGAAGTACCGGAAGTGCGTTTGCGCGTAGTCGGTGATGACCTTGCGGGCCGGGTCCTTCTCGTCCTCAGCCATGCTCACAGCCCCAATGCGGTGCGGGCGTTCGTCCACGCGTCGGTGCAGTGCCGGACGGTTTCGCCCTTGGTCTGCGCGGCGGTGAACAGCCGCGCGGCGTGGGTGTCGGTGAGGCAGCCGCACCGGCCGTGCGTGGACAGCACCGCGAGGAACGTCCGGTAGACGGTCGCATGCACCGCACTGCCGGCGTCGGTGATGCGCTGTACGCCCATGGCGATGCCACGATCCAGGTAGGCGGGTGTGCGGTGCGGGCACGCCCCGCTTTGCCCTCTTATGGGCACTGTGAGGGCCTGTGGCGCCCTGTGGGCGGGCGACGGCTGCTTTACTGCCAGTGCGCGCACCACGGCAGGGAGAGCGGCCGTGGTGCCCGTACCGGGTCCGAGCCAACGGGCGTACGCCATAAGGGACTTGATGTCCACGCCAGGCTTGACCGCGTTCACGGACTGCATGACGCCTTGGTAGATCCAGTGCTCTCCCCGCGTCGTCGCCACGGTCCGCGTCGCGGGCAGGGTGGCGCGGGCCCACGCGATGGCCGCCGCGTCGTCCAGGTCGACCACGGTCACCCCTGCCCCGCCGGGGTGGTAGGCGACCGCCGCGGCCGTGCGCCACGCGGTCGTCCACTGGGGGGAGTTGAGGGTGTGCGGGTCGGTGGTGGCGGCGGCCCATGCGTGGCACGGGTGCGGGCAGGTGCAGGGGCCGGGGGTCTTCATGTTCGGCCGGCCACCGCATGCATTCTGCGTGCAGGCAGGGCAGTTCCCGAACGGCACCTTCCCTGCCCGCAGCGGGAGCGGTGGGACCCCACGTGAAGCGAGCGTGAGCGCGGTGTCCAGGAGGGGTGCGGCGGCGGTCATGCGGCACTCCTGTCGGTGAGCAGCATCTGCCGGTGGGTGGGGATGGACCGGATGACCCGCTCGCGCCACATCAGGGCGTAGTCGATGCAGTTCGCGCAGTTCTTGTGCGTGTGGCCGGGCAGCGGCGGACGGCGGCGCGCGTGGGAGCTCCAGGCAGCGGAGTCCGCAGAGGCGAGCAGCTGGCCGACGCGTTCGAGACCGAGGATTTTGAAGCCGAAGCCGTGCAGCTTGAAGCCGTGCGCGGCCATCGCGGTGACGATCGCGGCACCCTGCTTGGTGGACTGCAAGCGGCACACGGAGCCGAGTCCGACGACCGGTTCGGCCTGCAGGTCGACGCCGGCGTTCTCGTACAGTTCGACGCACCGCTCGTAGGCGGGGATGGTGTCGCCCTGTAGGACGGGGGCGATGCGCAGGTCGGGGGCGAGGGAGCGCAGTTCGAGGAAGTTCTCAACGGTGCGGCGCTGGTGTTCTTCGACGCTGAGGTGGGTGCCGACGAAGTACTGGCCGCCGAACCAGCCGCCGTTGATGATGGCGTTCTCGCACATCCAGTCCTGCGGTGCGGCCCAGTCGTAGGGGCCGACGTGCTCCCAGATGCGGCGCAGTTCCTGCACGTACTGGCGCGGCGGTCGGGTCCAGGTGCCCTTGTTCTTCAACTCCATGAAGCCGCCGGAGTCAACGGCGTACGGGCCTTGGGCTACGTCCCACTTGACGGCACGGTCCCAGTGCTCGGACTTCAAGAACAGCGGCACCTTGGTCCAGCGCAGCCAGTGCCGCTTGTGGGTGGTTAGGTAGAACCGCATCCGCGGCGCGGCGGGAGCTCCCGCCGCGGGGGTGCGAACGGCGGGCAGTAAAGCTCGCCGGATGTCGGTGGGTTGAGTCATGCTGGGAGACCTCCAACAGGTCTGTTGAGGACTGGTTGGCAAGGGCGGCCCCGCTTCATTGGCGTGAGTGGGGGGCCGCCCTTGGCGTAGCTACTTGCTGTTGCGGCGGGCAAGTCGGAAGGTGATGCCTCCGACGCCGATGGGTCCGGCCGCGGATGCGATGGCGGTCGCGGTGTGGATGGCGAAGTCGAGCAGGGCGAGGAACGCGGCGACGGTCGTGAAGACGCCGATCGCGCTGGCACTCGCGATGGCGAGCGGGTACAGGTAGGCACTCAGGGGGCGCCCGGTGTGGTCGGTGGTCTGGACGACGATGACGACCGGTTGCCCGGTGGCTTCGGCGCGGCGCCAGTCGTCGGCGGGGATGTGCGGGGCGATGATCCCCGGCGGGTCGCGGTGCGACATGCGGAATCCCTTCCCGTGCAGGGGTGGGGAGGCGGAACCACCCCCTTCAGGGTGGCTGTGGAGGGGTGTTTCGGGGTCTGACCTGCGGGCCTCCCCGCCTCCCCGAAACGATGTTTTCGCTGATCAACGCGGGGGAGGCAGGGTGGGGAGGGGGTTGGGGAGTTCTCCCCGCCTCCCCACCCCGGGAGGGTCCGCCTCCCCGCTACTGGGAGGCGGAAGCGGAACCGTCGGTGTCGCGGTCCGCGAGAGCGGCGGCGACGTCGTCACGACGGACGACCATGCGGCCGTGCGACTTGTACGGCTCCACCCCGGCGGCTTCCAGCACGCGCTTGAGATCCAGGAACGACCACGCGCCGTAGGCGTCCTCGTTGAAGATCGAGAGCCGCTTGACGATGTCCTGCGTGTGCGCGCGCTCCGCGTCACCGATCACGCTGAAGATGTCGGCGAGCGGGTCGCGGTCCTCGCCCCGGTCGATGGCGTGCAGGGTGGTGACTCCGTCGCGCATGGCCTTGGCGCGCTCACCGATGGCGGCTGCGTCGTCGTCGTCGATGTAGTGCGTGCGGACTGTGATGGACGACTGGCCCTTGGGCATGTCGATGCCGTCCGAGGCGACGACCAGGGTTCCCTTGTCCAGACCTTGACGGAGCTGGTGAGGGGCCGCGCCGTCGTCGACGGCCTTGTCCCCGAGCGCCATGCGGGACTGGGACTCCGTGCCCAGGACCAGCGAGGCACGGGTGTGGGCGCCCTCGCGGACCAGCTTGGGAAGGTTCTGGTCGGTGGGGTCCTGGGTGCCCTGCCACATCAGGACGTCGACCGCACGCCCCTGATTGTGGATCTTGCGGACGGCCATGAAGTAGCGGGAGGTGGCTTTGGAGCCGCCGTAGGGCCGCTTGTCCTCGTCGACGGCCGGGCACATGAACGCCACCTGCGCTTCGTCCACGATGACGATGAGCGGCGGGAACACCGCTGTCGAGTCGGCGCGGCGGACCTCGACACGGCGGTTCATCTCATCCACCGCGTCCTCGGCCATCTCGGTTGCCTGGATGACGTGTTCGTCGGTCGGCCCCTCAATGAGGACGCCGGCGATCCCGTCGATCCACTTCCAGTCACCGATGCCCTTCAGGTCGGCAAGCCAGAACTGCACCGACTTGTCCAGCGCCAGCCACAGGGCCAGCGCCCGCAGGGCAGCGGTCTTGCCCTGGTTGGATCGGCCCGTGACCAGCACGTGCCGCTGGTACAGGCTCAACTCAGCGGCGTCGCCGCGCAGGTCCTGCCCCCACGGCGCCTTGCCGGTCTTGTAGTTGGAGGTTGTCGTGTCGTCGGTGACCAGCGGAGACGGACCGATCGGCTCATCCAGCGCACCCGAGTCGGCGATCCACAGGCGGACCGTGCGGGCCGCCTCGGGGATCACGATGAACACCTCATGCTCGTGCCGGGTCAGGTTCTCAGCGAGCTTGCGCCGGCGGCTTTGAACCTCGTTCGTCGCCACCCCGGAAGGCAGGGTGACGTCGACTTCCACGCCACATCCCGCGATCCGGATCGGACCGAGCATCGACGCGCCGGCGTCACCCATGTCCTTGATGGCGTTGCGCAGGGCGGGCACTCCGAGGTCACGCAGTGCCTTGACCACGATGGACGGCGTGATCGGCTCGCCCTCGCCGTTGCGGACATTGTCGGGCAGCGCCCACGCGGGGGCGGCTTGCTGTTTGCTGCCGACGGCCCACAGGGCGAGCAGGGCGAGGAATGGGCCGATCGTGATCGCGGGTCCCCACACGACCTGAACGATCGTGATGATGAGACGAATGAACTCGATCACGGCCATGATCGGTGAGATCACGTCGGTGACGTCCGTGTTGGCGATCGCCAGCACGACCCCGAGCGCGACCAGGGCGCCGATGCCCATTCCGGTCCCGACCAGGACTCCCTTGGCCGCGTCGACGGGCGAGTGCAGGAGGTCCATGCGGCGGCGGTGGCGTTCGGCGCGGAAGCGCTGCCCGCGCTCCTCCCACTCAGCGGCGACGTCGTAGTTCCCCGCGGCTTCCGCCGCACGCAGCATGCGCTCATACCGGGAGGCGGTCCGGCCGTCCCACGTCCGCTTGGCCGCGATGCGAGCGCCGCCGGCGACGTAGAGGGTGTGCCGGGCAACGGCCCGCGCCGTGGTCTTGGTCGTCTCGTGCGTGACCACGGTCCTGACGGCACGTCCAGAGCGCACCCACAGCGGCACGGGTACGGCCGGTGCCGGTTCGGGAACCACGGTGAGCGTGGTCACGGGCGCCGGTTCGGTGCTCTTGTGCAGGTGAACGACGTTCTCGCTCATGGTTGAGGACACTCCTGACTGCCCCTGGTCGGGGTGAAGGTGAAGGGGGAGATCAGTGCAGGTGGGGCGGGTGGCGCGGGTGCGCGTCACCACCACCCCGACGACTTCTTGGCGGCCTTGGCTCGGGCGGCTTCGGTGACGAGTCGCTGCCGTTCGATCTGCAACGCGGTGAGTTCCGCGATCAGCCGCGTCTCGGCGGAGGTGGTGAGGGAGTCGAGCCGGTTGTCCGCGCGGGTGGTGCTCTTGCCGCGCAAGGTGCGGTAGGAGCCGCCGGCGAGAGCGGCGAGCATCGCGCGGCGCTCGGAACTGGTGAGCGGCCATGTCTCGCCCTGGCGGACCGCTTCGATCTTGCGGTTCGTCTCACGGATCGCACGGTCAAGCCGGCGGGTGTCAGCGTTGCCCATGGGTGGTACTCCTCACGGACTGTCGGGATAGGCGCAGGGAACGCAGGTGCCGAGCGAGGCGGGGATGACGTATCCCGCGTCGGTGCGGCACTGCGGGCAGGTGCGGCGAGCGAGGTTGGCCTTGGCCAGCGCTGCCCGTTTCGCCGGCGTCATCGGCCGAACCGGCTTCGCGCAGTCGAGGCGGTAGAGGTAGGCGACCAGCGGGCCCCGCCGGTAACGCGGGCGCAGGACCTGCCCGGCGATCGGCTGTCCGCCCGGCCGCAGGCCACGCGCCCGCAACTGCCGGCGCGTGACCATGCCGTCCGGAGCCATCCGCCACGGGAAAGTAGGGATGCCGTAGCGGGCGCCGTTGGGGTCGAAGCACTTGCCGTACGAGCGGCCCATCACGGGGTGGTGGCGGCGCGTTCGGCGAGCAGGGCGTCCCGCAGCATGCGCGCGTTGGCCGGCGAGGTGCGGACCTCACGACGGATGCCCTCAGCGGTCACCTTCGCGTCCGGCCAACCGGCAATCACCGTGCGCGCCTCATCGAGCAGTTGAGCCGGGGTCCGCTTCGGCCGCGCCGATCGGGCGACGACAGGAACGGTGCCGGTTGCCCGACGCGGTCGGGTCGACGTGGCAGCGACCGCACGCTTCGAGGTCACCTTGACCGGAGTCGGGGCGAGGGCCGGTACCGGCTTGAACGGAAGAGCCGACTTCACGAAGTCGACCGCGACCGGATCGGGCATCCGCACCGGAGCCACGGTGATCGGTGCGGGGGTCGATACCGTGAGGTCAGCCGTAGACCGATTGCTCATGGTCTCGGTCGATTCCTCCGCATTCGTGGCCGGGGTCGGAATCGGGGCGGGGCGGTGGTGCAGCACCTTGGCGACCAGGTCCGAGCCGAAGTAGATCGACCCGACCGGAAGCGATGTCGCGAGCAGGACCAACGCGTAGTTGGCGGGGTCCCAGTCGGCGAGGCGACCCCAGTCGACCGACGCGCCGTGGAGCTCCGGCACGAGTCCGTGGACGTAGTTGAGGACCAGCGAGGCGAGCGTGTAGGTGCCCAGCACCTTCAGCGCGAACCGCTTGTCCCCCTCATCCGTGAGAACCAGGGTCGCGAGCAGGGCCAGGGCCATCAGGCCGTCGACCACGAACGGGTAGAGCGTCGCGGCCGTGTTGTCCGCGCCGATCGCGCTGGCCACGTCCCGCAGCGCGTTCCAGGAGACCCGGAACGCCATGGCGACCACGGCGACCAGGGCCAGGACCAGGAGGGCTTTGCCCTTGCGGTTCAGGTTCATCGCCGACCGCCCCGAAGCTGCCGGCCGTGCAGCACCCAACCGACGAACTGCACGAGACCGCCAGCCGCGATGACGTACCGCCAGGCCTGCTCATGGGTCGCGAGAACCGCCACGGACGCCGTGATCGCGACCAACGAACCCAGCGTGATCAGCAGCAGGGCCAGGCCTTTGGGGGAAGAGGTCGCGCTCATGCGCCCACCTCCGGAAGGACCGGAGCGGCCGTGTTCGCCAGCGAGCGGCGGGCCGCCAGCACGCGACGGCGGGCCCTGCGGACACGCCGCGCGTCCAGCTCCGTCGGCGTGCGGTCCAACATGATGATCTGCGCGTCCAACAGCTCGACGTCCGCCCGGATGACGGGCATCTCGCGGTCGATCGCGTCCAGCTCAGCGGCCGGCGGCTCCATGAAGTCGGCGAACGCGGTAACAGCATCCTGAACAGTGACGATGGAGCTCATAGGGTCGTAGTTCCTCTCACACAGGAACGGCCCGAACAGCGCCCCCGGAGTTACAGCTCCGGGGGCGCGCGCCGTTGAAGTCGGAATATCCGGCTCCCCTCAACCCCGCCCGTACGACCAGCACACGAAGCGCGGTCGGACGGGCAGAGGAGGCAACCGGCGCGGCGATAGCCGCCGCGAGTCGGTAGAAGGTGACCGGTTGACCGCAGCACCCAAGTGGTGCCAGCGGACCAGGGATGGAACGGCGCCACCGTGCCGGTCGATCACGGCCGCGCCCATCGCTTTCGTCGCATCACTGCCGCTCCTTCAGTCGATGAACAGGGAAAACACACTGCAAGGGGGACCAAGTCCCCACACGCCGGCCATTGCTCGCGGTCACCGGGCCACCTCGCCAGTCGGGCCGAAGCCCTGTCCCCTGGCCTTCAGCGGGATTGCAGCGTCCCCGCCTCTTGCAGCTACAGACTGGACCGGTGGACCGGTCCAGTCAAGCGCCAAAAATGGCATCGGTCGATAATGGAAAGAGTTCTCGCAGCTCACATGGCGTGACGAGGCGGAAAAAAAGCTGGACCGGCGGACCGGTCCAGCTTGGCTTGCGGACGCCTACATGGCGTAGGTGTCCACCTGCTCGAAGAGCGAGGATGGAGTAACACCCTCCTCGCAGACCAACGGACGGCCTTCCTCGTCGTGTGCCGCATGGAGGAGCACAGCGACCGGGGTGGCCGCCGCGACGCCCAAGCGGTCCGCCTCCGCATCCGTAGCGAGGCGCACGGTGGTGATGTCCACTCCCTCAACCGGGAACCGCCCGGTCTGCCGACGGACGTAGCGTGTCGTGCCCTCGGCGATGGGCGCAGTGTCGGCGAGGCGAGGTGCTGCCTCCGCGATCTCCGGAGGGAACCACGCTTCCACGCAGCTATTAGGGGTTCCGTCGGGGAGCTGGAGGACGCGGATGCGTCGGAGTGCCAGCACTCCGGGGGAGATCCCCAGTGCGACGGCTACGCGGGCGGGAGGCTCCGCCCAGTCGGGCGTACCGATGCGAAGGAACGGCATCCCGCCCAAGATGCGCGCCGACCCAGCCCGGCGGGCGCCTGCAGGGCGCGCCACGGGCATCTCCGTGACGACGAAACCGGTGCCCTGCTTGGCCACCACCACGCCGTCGTTCCGCAGCACGTCCACGGCCTTAATGGCGGTGGCCCGTGACACGTCCCACTGATCGGCCAGGTCCCGGCCCGACGGGATGGTGTCACCAGGGACGAACTCACCAGCGGCGATGCGGGCGCGCAGAGACTCGGCGATCTCTTCGTACTTCAGAACGGCCATGGCTTCCTCTACTCTGCACGCTGGACTGGTCCACCGGTACACACGATACTGCGACCATGTCGAATCTCGAATTGGCACCCTCCGTGATGCGGTTCTACGGCGAGACAGTAAACGAGGACAGCCGCCTGCGTAGCTCGGCAGACGGACGTATGGAGTTGGTCAGAACTCAAGAGCTTCTCCGACGCTTCTTGCCCCCCGCGCCGGCGCGCGTGCTCGACGTGGGAGGGGGGACCGGGGTTCACGCTGAATGGCTTGTGAAGGACGGCTACGACGTCACGCTCGTGGACCCCGTGCCCCGTCATGTCGAGAGCGCGGCGGCCGTGTGCTCGGCGATCGTGGGAGACGCTCGCGATCTACGTGAGCCGGACGACAGTTTCGACGTTGTGCAGCTCCTTGGGCCGCTGTACCACCTGCCCGACGCCGCTGATAGGCGTGGGGCGCTGGCGGAAGCCCGCCGCGTGGTGAAGCCGGGCGGATTGGTTGCAGCGGCTGCAATCAACCGTTACGCGTCGCTCTTTGAGCACGTCGCATACGCTCACCTGCACACCGAACGGATTCGTGACTCCGTCTCCAAAATTCTTGAGACGGCCGTCTATGACGGTGTTCGAGGGTTCACCCTGTCCTACTTCCACCGTGCTGAGGAGCTTGTGACGGAGTTGGTGGCCTCAGGGTTGACGGACGTACAGGTCTTCGGGATCGAGGGGCCCGCATGGTCGCTCGTGAAAGCGACCGAGCAACAGCCGGGCGAGGGACCCACGGACGAGTTGATTGCCTCCGCAATGGAGGCGGCGCGCATGGCAGAGCCGTACCCGGAATTGCTTGCTGCCAGTTCGCACCTACTGGCTGTGGGCAGGGCTCCCGCTGACATCAACGCCTGACATCAACCGTGGCGAACGCACAGATGTGGAGGCCCCTCTGATGACGGCACGCGACGGGAACGGGCCGCACCTGCAGGGCACAACGAGGGCACAACGGCTTCACGCGGGTTCAACGGCAACCAACGCAAGCAAACGCCATTTCGCCTGCTCAGCGACGTAGCTTGACAGTCTCCGCAGACCATGCACAGAGGGGCGGCACCCCCGCACAGGGTGCCGCCCCTCCTTCGTGCACCGGAACCGCCGTCAAGTCGGTGAGGGTCGGGGTGACCCGACAACAGTCCCGGGGGTTTCAGGGGTTCAGCGGCATCAGCGGTGGTCGCTCCCCGCGGCCGACGACGCCGCGCGCCCCGCCTCCAACCGCGCCACCGGGATCCGGAACGGGGAGCAGGAGACGTAGTCGAGTCCGACCTCGTGGAAGAAGTGGACGGACTCGGGGTCGCCGCCGTGTTCGCCGCAGACGCCGAGTTTGAGGTCGGGGCGGGTTTTGCGGCCGGCGACGGCGGCGTCTCGTACGAGCTTGCCGACGCCGTCGCGGTCGATGGTCTCGAAGGGGGAGACGCCGAAGATGCCCTTCTCCAGGTAGGCGGTGAAGAAGGAGGCCTCGACGTCGTCCCGGGAGAAGCCCCAGACGGTCTGGGTGAGGTCGTTCGTGCCGAAGGAGAAGAACTCCGCGGCCTCGGCGATCTGCCCGGCGGTCAGCGCGGCGCGCGGGAGTTCGATCATCGTGCCGATGGCGAGCTTGAGGTCGGTGCCCGTCGCGGCCTGGACCTCGGCGATGACCTGGTCGGCCTCGTCGCGGACGATCTCCAGTTCCTGCACGGTGCCGACGAGCGGGATCATGATCTCGGCGCGCGGGTCGGCCTTGGCGTTCTTGCGCTCGGCGGCGGCCTCGGCGATCGCCCGTACCTGCATGGTGAAGAGGCCGGGGATGACCAGGCCGAGGCGTACGCCGCGCAGGCCCAGCATCGGGTTCTGCTCGTGCAGGCGGTGGACGGCCTGGAGGAGGCGCAGGTCGTTCTCGTTGGAGTCCTTGCGGGACTCCGCGAGGGCCACCCGGACCGACAACTCCGTGATGTCCGGCAGGAACTCGTGCAACGGCGGGTCAAGGAGCCGGACGGTCACCGGCAGGCCGTCCATCGCCTCGAACAGCTCGATGAAGTCCTGCTTCTGGAGCGGCAGCAGCTCCTTCAGCGACTCCTCGCGCTCCGCGTCGGTGTCGGCCAGGATCAGCCGCTCGACCAGTTCACGGCGGTCGCCGAGGAACATGTGCTCGGTGCGGCACAGGCCGATGCCCTGGGCGCCGAAGCGACGGGCCCGCAGCGCGTCCTCCGCGTTGTCCGCGTTGGCGCGCACCCGCAGGCGACGGACGCGGTCGGCGTACGCCATGATCCGGTGCACGGCGGCGACCAGTTCATCGGCGTCGTCGGCGCCCGCGTGCATCCGGCCCTCGAAGTACTCGACGACCGGTGACGGGACGACCGGGACCTCGCCGACGTACACCTTGCCGGTGGAGCCGTCGATGGAGACGACGTCGCCCTCCTCGATCACGGTCCCGCCCGGCGCGGTCAACCGCCGCCGCTTGGTGTCGACTTCGAGCTCCTCGGCGCCGCACACGCACGTCTTGCCCATGCCGCGCGCGACCACGGCCGCGTGTGAGGTCTTGCCGCCACGGCTGGTCAGGATGCCCTCGGCCGCGATCATGCCGTCGAGGTCGTCCGGGTTCGTCTCACGGCGGATCAGGATGACCTTCTCGCCCGAACGCGACCACTTGATCGCGGTGTACGAGTCGAAGACCGCCTTGCCGACCGCCGCACCCGGCGACGCGGCGATGCCCCGGCCCAGTTGCTCGACCTTCGCCTGGTCGTCGAAGCGCGGGAACATCAGCTGGGCGAGCTGCGCGCCCGTCACCCGCTGGAGCGCCTCCGCCTCGTCGATCAGACCCTGGTCGACGAGCTGCGTGGCGATGCGGAAGGCCGCGCCCGCCGTGCGCTTGCCGACGCGCGTCTGGAGCATCCACAGCTGGCCGCGTTCGATGGTGAACTCGATGTCGCAGAGATCCTTGTAGTGGTTCTCCAGGGTCTTCATGATCTGCATGAGCTGGTCGTACGACTTCTTGTCGATCTGCTCCAGCTCGGCGAGCGGGACCGTGTTGCGGATGCCCGCGACGACGTCCTCGCCCTGCGCGTTCTGGAGGTAGTCGCCGTACACGCCCTGGTGGCCGGAGGCCGGGTCACGGGTGAAGGCGACGCCGGTACCCGAGTCGGGGCCGAGGTTGCCGAAGACCATCGAACAGACGTTGACCGCCGTACCGAGGTCGTGCGGGATGCGCTCCTGGCGGCGGTAGAGCTTGGCGCGGTCGGTGTTCCAGGAGTCGAAGACCGCGTGGATGGCGAGGTCCATCTGCTCGCGCGGGTCCTGCGGGAAGTCCCGCCCGGCCTCGGTCTTGACGATCTTCTTGAACTTCGTGACCAGCTTCTTCAGATCGGCCGCTTCGAGGTCCGTGTCGACGGTGACCTTCTTGGCCCCCTTCGCCGCCTCCAGCGCGTCCTCGAAGAGCTCGCCGTCGACGCCGAGGACCGTCTTGCCGAACATCTGGATGAGACGGCGGTACGAGTCCCACGCGAAGCGTTCGTCACCGGACTGCTGGGCGAGGCCCTGCACCGACTTGTCGGAGAGCCCGATGTTCAGGACCGTGTCCATCATGCCGGGCATGGAGAACTTCGCCCCGGAACGGACTGATACGAGCAGTGGATTATCGGCCTGCCCGAGCGTCTTGCCCATCCGCTGCTCCAGCGCGTCGAGGTGCGCACTCACCTCGTCACGCAGTGCCGCCGGCTCGTCGCCGCTGTCGAGGTAGGTCTTGCAGGCCTCGGTGGAGATCGTGAAGCCCGGAGGGACGGGAAGACCCAGGTTGGTCATCTCGGCAAGGTTCGCCCCCTTGCCGCCGAGGAGGTCCTTGAGGTCCTTGTTGCCCTCGGTGAAGTCATAAACGAACTTCACGCCCTCGACCGCACTCTCGGCTACGTGGGGATCTTTGTTTTCCGACACGAGTCTCGACTCCTCGACGTCGCGGTGGCTGCCCTGACGACGGGGAACATACCCAGATCGAAGGCGTCTGGGTACGTCCACTTGTGCGTCATGTGCCTGTAACCACTCGTCCGCCACCAGATCGAAAGTCAAGGCTTGGCAAGCGATGGGATGGCGGTGTTTTCACTTATTGAACGGGCTGACGCCCACAGGCCCGCCCATCCACTCATCTGAGCGGCTCTCGCTACGCCTGAGTTCAGTTGCTGAACAGTCAAGGGGTGGCACTGAGTGCCACCCCTTGGAGAAGTGCAGCCGCTCATGATCCGCTCATCTGAGCCTACTCCTTATCAAGCGTGGCGAGAATCACGCTGGAACGAAGGCCGAATTTCACCATGCGGACCACGATGTGGACACGTCACACGGATGTCACACAACGTCGGTGCCGACAGGGACGGACCATGTCGTCGGTCACACCCCCAGCGCCGCCAGCCGCTCCTCGACCCGCTCCGGCGCGTACAGGTACTCCACGACCAGCGCCCCTGCCCCGACCAGACCGGCCCGCTCGCCGAGCCGCGAGGTCACCACGTCCAGATGAGCGGTGGAGCGGGGCAGCGCCCGCTGGTACAGCAGCTCTCGTACGCCCGTGAGGAAGGGGGTTCCGGCCAAATCCCCGGCGATCATCAGGACGCCGGGGTTGAGCAGCGTCACCACGGTCGCCAGTACGTCACCCACCTGGCGCCCCGCCTCCCGCGCGAGCGCCATCGCCTCCGGGTGCCCGGATGTCAGCAGGTCCCGCACATCCGATCCGGAGGCGGCCGCCACCCCGGACTCGGCGAGCCGTCGCGCCACCGCGCCGCCACTGGCCACGGCGGCCAGACAGCCGTATGAACCGCACCGGCACAGCGCGTCGGCGCCCACCCGGATGTGCCCGATGTCACCGGCGCCGCCGTCGATCCCCCGGTAGATGGTGCCGCCGACGACCATTCCCGCGCCTATGCCGGTGGAGACCTTGACCAGGGCGAACGCCGAACAGTCCGGGTAGCCGGTGCGCTGCTCCCCGTACGCCATGAGGTTGGCGTCGTTGTCGACGCGTACGGGGACGCCGGGTCCTGCACCCGTGTGCTCGGCGAACGCGCGGCCCAGGCGGCCTCTTATGTCGTAACCGTCCCAGCCCGGCATGATCGGCGGCTGCACGACCCGGCCGGTGTCGCTGTCGACAGGACCCGGCACGGCGAGTCCGATGCCGCATACGGCGTCGGCGGGTTTTCCGGCCTTCACCAGCAGGTCGGCGAACCAGCGGCCGAGTTCGCCGAGGACCGCCTCCGGGCCCTCGTCGATGACCAGGAGTCCCGACTGCTCGGCCAGGATCTCGCCGGTCAGGGTGAGGACGGCCGCCCTGCCGTGCCGGGTGTCGAGGTCGGCCGCGAGGACGATGGCGTGGGCGTCGTCGAATTCGAGGGTGATGGAGGGGCGGCCGCCCAGCGGTGAGTCCACCGGGCCGCCGGCGCCCTCGCGCAGCCAGCCCGCGCGGAAGAGCCGGTCCAGGCGCTGGCCGACCGTGGCCCGGGACAGACCGGTGGCCTGTTGCAGCGCGCCGCGTGTCGTGGCTCGCCCACTGCGCACCAGTTCGAGCAGCTCTCCGGCGGTTGCCTGATTCCCTGCCCTCACGGTCCTGTCCGCCCTTCCTGTCATGCCCACCCTCTTGCGTTCCTCAACTCTGCATTACATATTGAGTTTTGCGTGTTAAATAGACGTAACCCTACGGTAGCTACAGCCGAACTGGTCGGCAGGATGTCTTCCGGGAGACCTGAGTGGACAGCACAACCCAGCTCACCGCCTTGCGCACGGGAATCACCACCTCCGCGCGTACCTCAGGCACACCCGTGCACGCCTCAGGACCACCCTCGCCGCCCGGCCGGGATGAGGTAACCCATACCGGAGCGCTTGTATACGATCCTGCCGAGACGACGGGTTCGCTGCACCTCAGGGCGGCCCGGGTACTGAACGGCAACTGGACAGGAACGTCCACCGTGCCCTCGCGCGGTCTGTACCCGCACCAGTGGTCCTGGGACTCCGCCTTCATCTCGATCGGGCTGCGCCATCTGTCTCCCCTGCGGGCGCAGACAGAGCTGGAGACGCTGCTCGGCGCACAGTGGGGCGACGGCCGGATCCCGCACATTGTCTTCAACCCCTCCGTGCCGCTCGACGCGTACTTCCCGAGCCCCGACTTCTGGCGCTCCTCGACCGCGGGGCTCGCCGCGGGTGCCCCGCGAACCGTACAGACGTCCGGCATCGTGCAGCCACCGGTGCACGCGCTCGCCGCATGGCTGGTGCACCAGGCCGACCCGGGCCTCTCGCGGTCCCGCGGTTTCCTCTCCCGTGTCTATCCCCGCCTCGCCGCCTGGCACCGCTATCTCCTGCACCGTCGGGACCTGGGCGGCGGCGGTCTGGCCTCCGTGGTCCACCCCTGGGAGCAGGGCATGGACAACAGCCCCTGCTGGGACGCCCCGCTGAGCCGGATCACCCCGGCCCCGCCCCGCTCCTTCCGCCGCGCCGACCTCGACCACGGGGCTGCCGAGGACCGGCCGACGGACCTGGACTACGGGCGGTACGTGCGACTGGCGACGGACTACCGGGATGGGGGGTACGCGGACGGGGCGGGCGAGTTCGCGGTCGAGGACCCCGCGTTCAACGCGCTGCTGATCGCCTCCGAGCACGCCCTCGCGCACATCGCGCAGGAACTGGGTGCGGCCGGCACCGCCCGGCATGCCCGCGCGGAGCGCCTCACGGCGGCACTGGTGGAACGGCTGTGGGATCCGGCGGAGGGGATGTTCTTCTGCCGGGACGTGTACGCCCGTCGCGACGGCCTGGGGCCCGAGCGGGACGGGGGTGCCGGGGAACTGATCCCCGAGCGCAGTGTCTCGGGTCTGATCCCGCTGCTCCTCCCCGCGCTGCCCCGCGACATCGCCGCCACCCTCGTGCGCACCGCGAGCGGGCCGCACTTCGGGCTCGGTGACACCACGCGGCTCGTGCCGAGTTACGACCTGACCGGGGACGCTTTCGATCCGCACCGTTACTGGCGCGGTCCCGCCTGGTTCAACACCAACTGGCTGCTGGAGCGCGGGCTTCGGCAGCACGGCGAACAGACACGCGCGGACGGCCTGCGGACAGCGCTGCTCGACACGGCCGGGGAGTCCGGATTCGCGGAGTACGTGGACCCGTACACCGGCGAGGCCTGCGGAGCGCTCGGCTTCAGCTGGACGGCCGCGCTGACGCTGGACCTGCTGCACGCACCCACGGGGGCGGACCAGTTCGCGTCCCGCCCGGGACACCACACGTTCGACAAGGCACACACCGCGAGCGCATACGGGAACGCGCGCGCATACGCATTCGAGACGGGCGCCAAGGGAGGGGACCGGGGATGACGGACCGGCATCATCTGCTCGTGCAGGGTGGGACGTTCGCCGCCGTGGGCGACGGCGGGGACATCAGCGGTGTGCGGGGCGGCAGCTCCCCGGACGGCTTATTCGTGCGCGACGCACGGCACTTGAGCCGCTGGCAGCTGACCCTGGACGGCGCGGTGCCCGAGGCACTCACGCCGGTCGCGGACGGCGACACGGCACGCTGTGTCCTGGTACCCCGCGGCGGCCGCAACGAGCCGCCCGCGTACACGGTCTTCCGTGAACAGGCCGTTGCCGAGGGCGGGTTCGTGGAGGCGCTGCGCGTCACCAGCAACCGCCCGGCGCCCACGACGGTCCGCGTCGCGGTCACCGCGGACGCCGACTTCACGGACCAGTTCGAGCTGCGCTCGGACTACCGTACGTACGCCAAGACGGGCGTCGTCCGCTCCCGCCAAGTCCTCGACGACGGCGTGGAGTTCGGCTATCAGCGCGGTGAATGGCGGTCCTGTACGACGGTCACCGCCGAGCCCGCCCCGGACGGCGTGGAGGAGACGGGCACGGGCGCCCGTCGCCTCGTATGGACCCTGGACCTCGAACCGCACGGCAGCGCGGAGCTGTCACTCCGAGTGGCGGCGCGTCCGCACGGCGCCGCGCACGAGCCCGACGTACCGCTCTCCCCCGCCGCCGCGAACGACCAACTCATCGCACTCGAAGGGGAGTTCACGGAGGGCGTGCCCTTCCCGACCGGCTGGCCGGAGCTGGCCGCGGCCTGCGCGCGCGGCCTGTCCGACCTGGCCGCGCTCCAGGTACCGGCCCGGGGCCCGGACGGCGAGGAACTGCGCGTCCCGGCGGCCGGAGTGCCGTGGTTCCTCGCCCTCCTGGGCCGTGACGCACTCCTGACCTCCCTCTTCGCACTCCCCTACCGTCCCCAGCTCGCCGCCGCCACCTTGCCCGCGCTCGCCGCGACGCAGGCGACCGAGGTGGGCGCGGAGGCGGTGTGCCAGCCCGGCAAGATCGTGCACGAGGTGCGGCACGGGGAGCTGGCGCACTTCGGGCAGGTGCCGTACGGGCGTTACTACGGTTCGGTGGACGCGACGCCGCTGTTCCTGGTGCTGCTCGGCGCGTACACCGAGCAGACCGGCGATGTGAGTCTGGCCCGCCGCCTGGAGGCCAACGCCCGTGCGGCGATCGGCTGGATGCTGGACCACGGCGGGCTGACCTCGCGCGGCTATCTCGTCTACCGCGCGGACGGCGGCGGCCTCGCCAACCAGAACTGGAAGGACTCCCCGGGCGCCATCTGCTCGGCCGACGGCAGCCGCCCCTCCGGCCCGGTGATGGCGGCGGGCGCACAGGGGTACGCGTACGACGCGCTGCGCCGCACCGCGCATCTGTCCCGCACGGTCTGGGACGACGAGGTCTACGCGGCCCTCCTCGAACAGGCCGCCGGTGACCTCCGGGACCGCTTCCAGCGGGACTTCTGGATGCCTGAACACTCCTTCCCCGCGCTGGCGTTGGACGGAGACGGCCGTCACGTGGACGCCCTCGCCTCCGACGCGGGCCACCTGCTGTGGTCGGGCCTGCTCGACAAGGAGTACGGCGAGCTGGTCGGGCGGCGCCTCCTCGAACCCGACTTCTTCTCCGGCTGGGGCGTCCGTACCCTCGCCTCCGGGCAGGCGGCGTACCACCCGCTCTCGTACCATCGCGGCTCGGTCTGGCCCCACGACAACGCCCTGATCACCCTGGGCCTGGCGAGGTACGGCCTGCACGACGAGGCCCGCACCGTCGCCCACGCCCTTGTCGACGCCGCCACGGCTGCCGGCCACCGCCTCCCCGAGGTCCTCGCGGGCTACGCCCGCGACACCCACAACGAGCCGGTGCCCTACCCGCACGCGTGCGTACGGGAGTCGAGGTCGGCGGCGGCACCGCTGGCGCTGCTGACGGCGGTGGGGGGAGCTTAGGCGCGCAGGGCTACGGCGCCGCAGCCCTGCGACGCCGTAGCCCTGCGACGCTACGGCGCCAGTCGTCGAGCTCGCCGCTACGAGGCGACCATGGCGCTGCGGGCTTCGCCGATGAACTGCTCCAGCCGGTGGCGGAACGCCCCGTGGGTCCCGTCGAAGAGTTCGCGGGATCCCGGGTCGTCGCCCTCCGAAACCCGCGCCAGTGCGCTGTTGGCCTCCGCTGCCGCCGCCAAGAGGGCCTCGGCCGCTTCGGCGGCCGGGGCCGGCCCCTCCAGCACGATGACCCGGACGCAGCGCATGAGGGGGTCGAAGGCACTGCGCAGCTCGATGCGGAGCTCCTGAATGCGCGTCAGTCGTTCGTCGGGATCGACGAGATGGAAGAAGGCGTCGCCGACTCTCCAGTACAACTGGCCGGTGATGTGCGCCTGTTCCATGAGGTCCAGGTAGGCGGCCCGGCGGATCTCCCGGACCCGGCCGCGCTGCTGGGCCTGCGCCGACGCCTCCGCCTGGACCTTCGCGGCCCGGGCGTTGCCCACAGTGGTCACCCAGCTGGCGAGCACCGCGGTCGCACCGGTGAACACCCCGACCCACACCACGCTGTCCGCCACCCGCACATCTTCGGTGAACCGGATCACCCCTGTCGAGGCCGGGGAGAGGCCGGGCCGGGGTCGATGAGGCCGGGGACGGGTCCAACTACCCCCCGGACGTGTCCAGTTCCGCGTCCTCGCCGATCCCCGCGCAGTCGTACGGGTCCTTGAGCCAACCCTCCGGCAGGACAACCCTGTTGTTGCCGGACGTACGGCCGCGGGGCCCGTCCGCGCCGAGCGGCCAGGGCTGGTCGAGGTCCAACTCGGCGAGCCCCTCGGAGAGTTCGGCGATGGACGAGGTGGTGGCGAGGCGCCTGCGCATCTCGGAGCCGACGGCGAAGCCCTTCAGGTACCAGGCGACATGCTTGCGGAAGTCGATGACGCCACGCGCCTCGTCGCCGATCCACTCGCCCAGCAACGTCGCGTGCCGGACCATCACGGCCGCGACCTCACGGAGCGTCGGACGCGCACCGTACCCATCAGGGCCTCCGGCCCGGGCCTCACGCCCCTCGAAAGCCGCCACCAGATCCCCGAACAGCCACGGCCGCCCCAGGCACCCGCGCCCGACCACCACTCCGTCGCACCCGGTCTCCCGCACCATCCGCAGCGCGTCGTCGGCGGACCAGATGTCGCCGTTGCCGAGGACGGGAATCTCCGGCACGTGCTCCTTGAGGCGCGCGATGGCGTCCCAGTCCGCCGTGCCGCCGTAGTGCTGGGCAGCGGTCCGGCCGTGCAGGGCGATCGCGGTGACGCCCTCCTCGACCGCGATCCGTCCCGCGTCCAGGTAGGTGATGTGGTCGTCGTTGATGCCCTTGCGCATCTTCATCGTGACGGGGAGATCACCGGCCCCGCTCACGGCCTCCCGGAGGATCGCGCGCAGCAGGTTCCGCTTGTACGGGAGGGCGGACCCGCCGCCCTTGCGGGTCACTTTCGGGACCGGGCAGCCGAAGTTCAGGTCGATGTGGTCGGCGAGACCCTCCTCCGCGATCATGCGGACGGCCTTGCCTACGGTCGCCGGGTCCACCCCGTACAGCTGGATCGAACGCGGCTTCTCGGTCGCGTCGAAGTGGATCAGCTGCATGGTCTTCTCGTTGCGCTCGACGAGCGCCCGCGTGGTGATCATCTCGCTGACGAAGAGCCCCTTGCCGCCGCTGAACTCCCGGCACAGCGTGCGGAAGGGCGCGTTCGTGATGCCGGCCATGGGGGCCAGGACGACGGGCGGCTGCACGGTGTGGGGGCCGATCGACAGCGGGGGCGCGGGAGCGAGGGTGGGCGTGGCCATTCCCCCATTGTCACTTACGCCGACGACTGGGGCGACAGTCTTTAGTTAGACGCACTATAGAAGCAGTCGTACGATGGTTGAATGCACGAGCTCAGCCACCGCCACCGCATGCTGGTGCTCGCGATCTGCTGTATGAGCCTTCTGATCGTGAGCCTCGACAACACGGTTCTGAACGTCGCCCTCCCCTCCATGCAGAAGGAACTCCACGCGAGCGTGGCAGGCCTCCAGTGGACGATCGACGCGTACACGCTGGTCCTCGCCTCGCTGCTGATGCTGGCGGGCTCGACCGCCGACCGCATCGGCCGCCGGAAGGTCTTCATCGCGGGCCTGATCATCTTCACGCTCGGTTCACTCCTGTGCTCCCTCGCCCCGAACCTCGAATCGCTCGTGGCGTTCCGCATGGTGCAGGCGGTCGGCGGTTCGATGCTGAACCCGGTGGCGATGTCGATCATCACCAACACGTTCACGGAGCCGCGCGAGCGCGCCCGCGCGATCGGTGCGTGGGGCAGCGTGGTCGGCATCTCGATGGCCGCGGGGCCCTTGGTCGGCGGCCTGCTCGTGGACTCGGTCGGCTGGCGCTCGATCTTCTGGATCAACCTCCCGGTGGGCCTGGCCGCGCTCCTTCTCACGCTGCGCTTCGTCCCCGAGTCCCGCGCCCCCAAGGCCCGCCGCCCCGACCCGATCGGCCAGATCCTCGTCATCGCGCTCCTCGGCTCCCTCACCTACGCGATCATCGAGGCGCCCACCTCGGGCGCCGTCAAGATCGTGGCCTTCGGCGCGGTCGCCGTCGCCTCGCTGATCGGCCTCCTGCGGTACGAGCACCGGCGCGAGGAACCCCTCATCGACCTGCGTTTCTTCCGCTCGGCGCCGTTCAGCGGGGCCACTGTCATCGCCGTCTGCGGATTCGCGGCGCTCAGCGGCTTCCTGTTCCTCTCGACGCTCTACCTGCAGAACGTGCGCGGCCTGGACGCGCTGCACGCGGGCCTGTGGATGCTGCCGATGGCGGCCATGTGCTTCGTCTGCGCACCGATCTCGGGCCGGCTGGTCGGCAGCCGCGGCCCCCGCGTGCCCCTCCTGATCGCCGGGGTCGCGATGACCGCGAGCGGGGTGCTGTTCGCCGCCTTCGAGGGCGAGACCTCGAACACCACGCTCATCATCGGCTACGTCCTGTTCGGCCTCGGCTTCGGCTTCGTGAACGCGCCCATCACCAACACCGCCGTCTCCGGCATGCCCCGCACCCAGGCCGGCGTCGCCTCCGCCGTCGCCTCGACCAGCCGCCAGATCGGCAGCACCCTCGGCGTCGCGGTGATCGGCGCGGTGCTGGCCTCCGGGGTGAGTACGACGGCGTACAAGGACACCTTCGTGGCGGCCGCAGTCCCCGCCTGGTGGATCATCGCCGGTTGCGGCCTCGCGGTCCTGGTCCTGGGCGCCCTGACCAGCGGAGCCTGGGCACGGAAGACAGCCAGGTGCACGGCGGCACGGCTGGAGCCGGAAAGGACGGAGACACGGGGCGAGGCGAGCGTACGGACCTGAGGCCTGTGCCCTGCCGCTCAGCCCCTGAGCCCCTCAGCCCCTCAGCCCCTCAGCCCCTCAGCCCCTCAGCCCCTGAGACGTTACGACCAAAGCCAAAGCCACAGGCCCTCACCTCAGCCGTGACGCATACGACCTACGCCGTGGCCTTCAAGCCCTCGGCCCTGACGGCCCCGCGCTCCCCCGCGATCGCGTGCAGCTTCTCCAGCCGCTCGCGTGACTCCGCGTCGGCGGGCACGTACGTCACCATGCGCGGCCCGATGTCCGGGCCGAGCCACAGGTCGGTGTGATCGACGGTGATCCGGCCGACGTACGCGTTGCGGAACTCCTTGCGCTTGGTGCTCGCGCCGACCACCTCGTGCCGGTCCCAGGCCTCGCAGAAGTCCGGCGACTCCGCCCGCAGCCGCTTGAGGAGCGTCTTCCAGGCGGGTGAGGCGAGATGCCCGGCCATCGAGGCGCGGAACTTGGCCGCCATGAGGCGGGTGGTCTCGTCCAGGTGCACGATCGACGAGCGCCACTCCTCGTGCGTGTAGGCGAGGACCATGCAGTTCAGGTCCTCGGGCGGTACGGCGTCGAGGTCACAGAGCAGCAGGCCGTACGTGCGGTTGTACGCGAGGATGTCGTAACGGCTGTTCTGCACACAGGCCGGGATCGGCTCCAACTGCTCCAGGAGGGCCTGCAGAGCCGGGGAGACCGTCGGGCAGGTCATGGGGGGCGCCGGGTCGACGGCTCCGGCCAGTTGGAAGAGGTGGACGCGCTCGCTCTGGTCGAGCATCAGGGTGCGGGCGAGTGCGTCGAGCACCTGTACGGAGACCTGGATGTCCCTGGCCTGCTCCAGCCACGTGTACCAGGTGACACCTACGGAGGCGAGCTGCGCGACCTCCTCGCGGCGCAGGCCGGGAGTGCGCCGGCGGGGACCGCGGGGCAGACCGACCTGCTCGGGGGTGACATGCTCGCGGCGGTGACGCAGGAAGGCGGCCAGCTCGTGCCGCCGGATCTCCGCCTCGCGACCACCGTGCCGTTTTACGGTCGCCCCCGAATACCCCTGTGCCATCGTTGTCATGCTCCTAGCCTGCCGCACGCCTCACCCTATTGCCAGGTACTTCTTCTACCAGGATAAGAAGACTCTGGTACCAGCCTGAGACCAGGATCAAGCTGGAGCACGTGACCGAAACCGGAACCCTCACCACCCCAGTCCGTTCCCCCGCCGCCCCACCCGTGCTCGGCGGCCTCGGACTCTTCACGGTGCTGATCGGCGCGGCCCTGCCGCTGATCGACTTCTTCATCGTCAACGTCGCCCTGCCCACGATGGGCCAGGACCTGCACGCGAGCGCGTCCGTCCTCGAACTCGTCATCGCCGGGTACGGACTCTCGTACGCCGTCCTCCTCGTCCTCGGCGGCAGGCTCGGCGACCTCTTCGGCCGGCGTCGGCTCTTCCTCGTCGGCATGGCGGCCTTCGGCCTGACCTCGCTGGCGTGCGGGCTCGCGCCCAGCGCCTGGACGCTGGTGGCCGCACGGGTCGCGCAGGGTGCGGCGTCCGCGGCGATGCTGCCGCAGGTGCTCGCCACCATCCAGTCGGCGACCGCCGGGCCGCGCCGCGCCAAGGCGATGAGCCTGTACGGCGCGACAGCCGGGCTCTCCATGGTGGCCGGGCAGATCCTCGGCGGCGTGCTCATCGCCGCCGACATCGCGGGCACCGGCTGGCGCTCGGTGTTCCTCGTCAACGTGCCCGTGGTGATCCTCGGCCTGATCCTGGCCACGCGGGCCGTCCCCGAGACGCGCTCGCAGCGCCCGGAGCCGATCGACGGCCCCGGTACGGTACTGCTCGCCGTAGCGCTGCTCGCGCTGCTGGCCCCGCTGACCGAGGGCAGGGCGGCGGGCTGGCCGCTGTGGACGTGGCTGTCGCTCGCGCTGTTCCCCGTCGCGGCGGCGGCGTTCTACTTCGTCGAGCGCCGGGAGGACCGCAAGGGCCGTACGCCGCTGGTCCCGCCGAGCCTGTTCGCACTGCCGTCGTTCCGCCGGGGCCTGGTGATGATCGTGCCGTTCTCGATCGGCTTCAGCGGGTTCATGTTCGTGATCGCGGTGGCGTTGCAGGAGGGGGCGGGGCTCGGTCCGGTCCAGGCGGGGCTGGCCCTCGCGCCGATGGCGGCGGCCTTCTTCGTCGTCTCGCTGTGCGGGCCGCGGCTGATCGCGCGTTACGGCACCCGCGTCGTCACCGCGGGCGGGGTGATCCAGGCGGTGGGCGTGGCCCTCATGGCCCTGGCCGCGTCGCGGTCCTGGCCGGACCTGGGTATCTGGGAACTGGCGCCGGGCGCGGCGGTGGCGGGTGCGGGCCAGGCCCTCCAACTCCCCATCCTCTTCCGGATCATCCTCTCCGAGGTCCCGCCCGTACGAGGCGGCGTGGGCAGCGGTGTCATGATCACCACCCAGCAGTCCGCCCTCGCCCTCGGCGTGGCCACCCTGGGCTCCCTCTTCCTGTCCCTCGTCCCGGGCCACGGAATGCAGGACGCGCTGGTGACGACCCTGCTGGTCCAGCTGGCGATCGGGGTCCTGACGACGGGCCTGAGCCTGCGCCTGCCGCGCACGATCAGCTGACGCCCCGCTCCTTGGCCACCAACTCCCGCACGGCAGGCGCGACTTCCTGCGCGAACCGTTCGAGGGTGGGGGCGTCGTCGGAGGCGAGCAGATAGGCGCTCACTCCTTGGGTGAGGGTGAGTTCGGCCAGGCGCTCGGCGAGTTGTTCCGACCGGGCGAGACCGGGGAGGTCGTACCCGCCGGCCGCGGCGGCGGGGCCCGGCAGGTTGAGGAGGCGGCGCACCGACCGTGGGTCGCGTCCCGCGGCGGTCGCGGCCTCGTCCACGATCCGCTGCCCCGCGGCGAGTTCGGCGGGCGGCACCCGGGTCGCGCTGGGCAGCCAGCCGTCGGCGCTGCGTCCGATGAGCCGCAGCATCCGCGGGCCGAGGGCGCCGACCCAGATCCCGATCGGGTGAACGGCCGGAGGCCCGGGGCGGGCCCCGTCGAGCCGGTAGTGCCTGCCGTCGACTCCCTTGCTTCCCGCATCCGTCGACCACAGTGCCCGGATGACGTCGATCGCCTCACCCAACGCCTCGACGGCCTCCCCGGGCGTGCGCCGCGGCTGCCCCTCACTGGTGATGGCATCCCAGTACCCGCCGGCTCCGAGCCCCAACTCCACCCGCCCGCCGCTGAGTACGTCGAGGCTCGCCGCGGCCCGCGCGAGTCCCGCCGGTGGCCGCAGCGGCAGGTTGGCCACGTTCGGGAAGACCCGCACCCGCTCGGTCCGCGCCGCGACGACGGACAGCAGGGTCCAGGCGTCCAGGAAGTCCGGCCGGTACGGGTGATCGGCGACGCTGACGAGATCGAGCCCCGAGCGGTCGGCGAGCCGCGCCAACTCGATGACGGTGTGCGGCTGTTCGACGTCGGGGGTGAGCACCGCGCCGAAAAGGAGGTCGTGGCCGTAGTCGGGCATGGCGGGTCCTTAAGGGGGTTACTGGTGCCGAGGGTGTCGACAGAGGTGTTCGACCGTCGGGATCACGTCGCGATGCGACTCGGGATCACATCGCGGTGTAATCATTACATGCCGACACTATTACGTCGAGGGTAGGGTTACGGCATGGCAGTGACCCGCGACGACGCCCCCGCCGACAGGCCGGACGGGACCCCACGCACGACGGACTCGCCAGCCCCGCGCCCCCCGACGCTGCTGGCCCTGCCCTCCTACCTGGCGGGCCACGTCGCCCGGATCGGCCACCGCACCTTGGTCGAGGCCCTCAAGGAACACGGCCTTCGCCTCCCCCACTTCGCGATCCTCGCGGGCCTCGGCGACTTCGGCCCTCTCGCCCAGCACGAACTCGCCGACCGACTCGGCCTCAACCGCAGCCACCTCGTGGGCTATCTCGACGAGGTCGAGCAACAGGACCTCGTACGCCGCGAACGCGACCCCGGGGACCGCCGCCGCCAGCGCGTCGCCCTCACGGCGGCGGGCGAGAAACGACTGAAGGACCTCAAGAAGGTGGCCGACCGTTCGCAGACCGACTTCCTGAGCGGCCTGTCGGACGCCGAGCGTGAGACTCTCATCACGTTGATGCGGCGGATCGTGACGACGGACGACCGCGCCGCCAACTCGCCGACAAAGAATCCCCGTTGATCTTCGCCATGCTGCACACTCCTTGCTGCGTAAGGGAATGCGGTATAGGCGGCATCACGCGGTATCACCAGGAGGTGGCATGCTGCAGATCAACACGAGCAAGGTAAGCCGCTGGGACCAGCACGGCCGCGAGCACGTCGTACACGTTCAGCGGGCCGGCGTACAGCGCACGATCAAATGCGACACGTGCGGGTGGCGCAAGGCGGCACAGTTCCTGCCTTGGCTGAAGGCTGAGGAACACCTGGCGGAGGCGCATCAGGCGACGGTGGACCCGACGGAGGGGTAGCCGGTCCGGCGGTTGCGTACCGACGTACCGACCCGGGAGCCTCGCTGCGCGGATCGCCGCGGCGGCGGGGATCTCCACCGGCTCCGCCCGTGCCGCGCGCAACCGCCTGGCGCGCGGCGAGGACCCCGTGGCCAGGGCCCGGCCCGCGACGGAGCGGGGCGCGAGAACGATCCGCACCCGTCTCCGGAGCGCCTGCCGAGCGGGGCGTCAGCCTCGTACGGCGGGATCCGGGCCCAGCAGCGGGAACACCAGGTCCCACAGTCCGCGCACCCGCTGCTCCGCGTCCGTGCACTCCCTGGCATCCGCCCCGTCGCTGAACCCCACGAACAGGAACATGACCAGGCAGGCGAGGAGTTCGGGGTCGTGGTCGGGTGCGATCTCCGACTGCTCCTGGCTGTCGCGGATCAACCGGAACAGGGTGTCCAGCAACTGTTCCTGCGGCTCGGGCACGGAGTGCCGCGCATGCGCCTCGTCCCACAAGAGACGCCGGCCGGCCGCGAAGTACGCCTTGTTGAGAGTGAGTTCGGCGAGTCCGTCGACCAGCTCCCGCAGAGTGCTCAGCGGGGACTGCCGCGCCTCGTCCGCACGGGTGAGGAGTTCCTTCCAGTCGCGCAAAAAACGGTCCGCGAACTCGGCCGCGAGCAGGGGCTTGGAGGGGAAGTGGGAGTACAGGGCACCCTTGGACATGCCCGTGTGAGACACGATGTCGTGGAGACTCGTCGCCGCGTAGCCGCGGGCCGCGAACTGAGCGGCCGCGGCGTCCAGGATCAGGGTGCGGGTGTGCCGGGACTTGTCCTGCTGCTTCATCGACTGACACCTTCCGGGCGTGACCGCCCGTCGGACCGCTGGGCAAGATCATGGTCCGTGGGCGCAAGGAAGGCGCACAAGCCCGCGCAACCCTGTCCGAGGGGATCTGGCCGGGCTCAGCCCCTTCCCGGCGGAACGGCACAGTCGAAATACGGCCAAATCCGGTGGACGGGGCTGACCGACCGGGGCCGTCAGGCGTACCGGCCCCGTCCCCCACGGGCGGCGTCTACGGGCGCGTGCCGCCGCCGCACGGGTGGCCGGCCGGCGCAAACATCGCGCCAACCTGCCACTCCGCACCCTGTGTTCAGCGGTTTGTCCGAATCGGAGTGACCGATTCCCCCCATCGCCTCGCAAGCTCGGCTCGTCGGAACCCGAGGTGTTCCCGCTGAACCTGGGAGGCACGGCACACCGGTCAGGCGCGCACTCCTCGTACGACCAGGTCCACGAGTGCCTCGAACTCCCCGTCGATGCCGGGCTGTTCCCACTCCCGGGAGTAACTGGGGTCGTGGAAGCGGCTCGTGGCGTCGAAGAGGGCGCGGGCCGTGACCGCCGGGGCGTCGGACGCGAAGGCGCCGCGCCGCACGCCGTCCTCGACGATCTCGACGAGCTGGCCGGTGAGGTCGGCGATGTGGCGGTCGACCACCCCACTGTTCTCGCCGGTCAACAACACCATGTACGTGGCGAAGAGTTGGGGGTCGCCGCCGGCCTTTCGGCGCTTGGCGGCGAACAGCGCCGTGAACCAGTCACGCAGGCGGGACTCGGGGTCGCGGTCCTGGGCGACGATGCCCGCGAGGGACTCCGACGTACGGTCCAGCCAGCGCTTCGTGACCGCCTCCCGCAGCGCGGCCTTCGTAGCGAAGTGGCGGTAGACGCTGCCGTGACTGACGCCGAGCGCGCGGGCCACGTCCACCACCGTGGCCTTGGCGGGCCCGTGGCGGCGCAGCACCTCCTCGGTCGCTTCGAGGATGCGCTCGGCGGTCAGTGCTTCGGTGGTCGGTGCCATGACGAGGACGGTACCTGTCGGTACCGTCAGCGCTCCGTGCCGAGGTGCGCCATCTGCGCCTGCGGGTAGCGGTCGCCCGCGGCGGCGCCGTCCGGCACCGCCTCCTCGATGGCGGCGAGGTCATCGGTATCGAGCGTCACGTCCAGCGCGCCCAGCGCCTCCGCCAGCCGGTCACGGCGACGGGCACCCACCAGCGGCACGATGTCCTCGCCCCGCGACAGCACCCAGGCAATGGCGATCTGCGCGACGCTGACGCCCTTCTGCTCGGCGACCTTCCGCAGCGCGTCGACCAGGTCGAGGTTGTGCTGGAGGTTGTCGCCCTGGAAACGGGGGCTCATCCCGCGGAAGTCGTTCGCGGCCAGCTGCCGGTCCCGCGTGAAGTGCCCGGAGATCAACCCGCGCGACAGCACGCCGTATGCGGTGATGCCGATGCCCAGCTCACGGGTGGTCGGCAGAATCTCGTCCTCGATGCCGCGCGAGATGAGCGAGTACTCGATCTGAAGGTCGGAGATGGGGGCGGTGGCGGCGGCCCGGCGGATGGTCTCGGCGCCCACCTCGCTCAGCCCGATGTGCCGTACGTGCCCGGCCTCCACCAGCTCCGCGATCGCGCCCACCGTCTCCTCGATCGGCACATTGATGTCGGCCCGGGCGATCCGGTACACGTCGATGTGGTCCACGCCGAGCCGCCGCAGCGAGTACGCGGCGAAGTTCTTCACGGCCGCCGGACGGCCGTCGTACCCCGCCCAGCCGCCGTCCGGGTCGCGCAGCGCGCCGAACTTGACGCTCGTCAGCGCCTGCTCACGCCGAGCCGCGGGTGCACCGCGCAACGCCTCGCCGATCAGCAGCTCGTTGTGACCCATGGCGTAGAAGTCACCGGTGTCGAGCAGGGTCACGCCCGCTTCGAGCGCGGCATGGATGGTCGCGATGGACTCGGCCCGGTCCGCGTCGCCGTACAGCGCGGACATGCCCATACAGCCGAGGCCGAGGGCGGAGACCTGGGGTCCGCTGGATCCGAGGGTGCGGGTTTGCATGAGGGCTCCTTGGGGGTTCCGGGCGGGGGACGCGCTCGGGGGGTGTCGCACATCCACCATGGCATGACAACTGACAGATTTCAATATCTGTCAGTTGCCACCTGTCAGCCATCGCCGGCCTGTCGTCATCCATCAGCCGCCCACCACAAGCCACAAGCCGCCGTCACATTTGGTCCAGACCTCTTGACGACTGGTCTGGACCAAGAGCACTGTCATGCCTACGACACCTCACCGCACCCCCCACCGGGAGGCCTCGCATGATCCGTCGGAAGCTGCGTCTGCTCGCCGTCGCGCTGGCGGCAGTGGTACTCACCCCACTGTCGGTCGCCCTCGCGCCGAGCGCATCCGCTGCCGATACCTGCGCCGTGAAGTCCCGCCCGTCCGGCAAGGTGCTCCAGGGTTACTGGGAGAACTGGGACGGCTCGGCTAACGGCGTTCACCCGCCCTTCGGCTGGACCCCGATCACCGACTCCCGTATCGCGGCGCACGGCTACAACGTGATCAACGCGGCGTTCCCGGTGATCCGTTCCGACGGGACGGCGCTTTGGGCGGACGGGATGGATACCGGCGTGAAGGTCGCGACGCCCGCCGAGATGTGCGCGGCGAAGGCGTCGGGGCAGACGATCCTGCTGTCCATCGGCGGGGCGGCGGCCGGGATCGACCTCAGTTCGTCCACGGTGGCCGACAAATTCGTCGCGACGATCGTCCCGATCCTGAAGCAGTACAACTTCGACGGTATCGACATCGACATCGAGACCGGCCTGGTCGGCAGCGGCAACATCAACACGCTCTCGGCCTCGCAGGCCAACCTGATCCGCATCATCGACGGGGTGCTGGCCCAGATGCCGTCGAACTTCGGGCTCACCATGGCCCCCGAGACCGCTTATGTCACCGGCGGCAGCGTCGCGTACGGCTCGATCTGGGGCTCGTATCTGCCGATCGTGAAGAAGTACGCGGACAACGGGCGCCTGTGGTGGCTGAACATGCAGTACTACAACGGCAGCATGTACGGCTGCTCCGCCGACTCGTACTCCGCGGGCACCGTCCAGGGCTTCACCGCCCAGACCGACTGCCTGAACAAGGGACTCGTCGTCCAGGGCACCACCATCAAGGTGCCCTACGACAAGCAGGTCCCCGGCCTCCCGGCCCAGTCGGGCGCCGGCGGCGGCTACATGACCCCGAGCCTCGTCTCCCAGGCCTGGCGCAACTACGGCACCTCGCTCAAGGGCCTGATGACCTGGTCCATCAACTGGGACGGCTCGAAGAACTGGACCTTCGGCGACAACGTCAAGGCGTTGCAAGGCCGTTGAGAAGCCCCCGCGGGACCGGTTGAAAACACTGGTGCCGGGCCCCCGTCGATCCGGGGCCCGGCACCAGTGGTGTTTGTGACCCGACTCAGCAGCCGATCAGCCGGGTGGCGAGGTAGCCCTCGATCTGGTCGAGTGACACCCGCTCCTGCTTCATCGTGTCGCGCTCGCGCACGGTCACCGCGTTGTCGTCGAGCGTGTCGAAGTCGACCGTGACACAGAACGGGGTGCCGATCTCGTCCTGGCGGCGGTAGCGGCGGCCGATGGCGCCGGCGTCGTCGAAGTCGATGTTCCAGTTCTGCCGGAGCGCGGTGGCCAGGCCCTTGGCCTTCGGGGAGAGCTCCGGGTTGCGGGACAGCGGGAGGACCGCGACCTTGACGGGGGCCAGCCGCGGGTCGAGGCGCAGCACCGTGCGCTTCTCCATCTTGCCCTTGGCGTTCGGGGCCTCGTCCTCGATGTAGGCGTCGAGGAGGAAGGCGAGCATCGAGCGGCCGACACCGGCGGCGGGCTCGATGACGTACGGGGTCCAGCGCTCGCCGGCTTCCTGGTCGAAGTAGGAGAGGTCCTGGCCGGAGGCCTTGGAGTGCGCGTTCAGGTCGTAGTCGGTGCGGTTGGCGACGCCCTCCAGCTCACCCCATTCGTTGCCGCCGAACTGGAAGCGGTACTCGATGTCGGCGGTGCGCTTGGAGTAGTGCGAGAGCTTCTCGGCGGGGTGCTCGAACCAGCGCATGTTCTCCTCGCGCATGCCGAGGCCGGTGTACCAGTTCCAGCGCTCCTGCATCCAGTACTCCTGCCACTTCTCGTCCTCGCCCGGCTTGACGAAGAACTCCATCTCCATCTGCTCGAACTCGCGGGTGCGGAAGATGAAGTTGCCGGGCGTGATCTCGTTGCGGAAGGACTTGCCCATCTGCGCGATGCCGAACGGCGGCTTGCGGCGCGAAGTCTGCTGGACCTGGGCGAAGTTGGTGAAGATGCCCTGCGCGGTCTCGGGGCGCAGATAGGCGACGGAGCCGCTGTCCTGCGTCACGCCGAGGTGGGTGGAGAGCAGGCCGGAGAACTGCTTGGGCTCGGTGAACTGGCCCTTGTTACCGCAGTTGGGGCAGTTGATGTCGGCGAGGCCGTTCTCCGGGAGGCGCTTGTGCTTAGCCTCGTAGGCCTCCTCCAGGTGGTCGGCACGGTAGCGCTTGTGGCAGGAGGTGCACTCGGTGAGCGGGTCGCTGAACGTGGCGACGTGACCCGATGCGACCCAGACCTCGGTGGCCAGGATCACGGACGAGTCGATACCGACGACGTCCTCACGGGAGGTGACCATGTAACGCCACCACTGGCGCTTGAGGTTCTCCTTGAGTTCGACGCCGAGCGGGCCGTAGTCCCAGGCGGCCTTCTGTCCACCGTAGATCTCACTACAGGGATAAACGAAGCCACGGCGCTTGCTCAGGCTGACGATGGTGTCGATCTTGTCGGCGGCCACGGTGCTCTCTTCAGTACGAACGGACGGCACGAATGCTTCAGGTTACCGGCGCTGCCCACCCCGGTATCAAATCGGTTGGGTGACCAAGCCCTTGTTGACAATCGTTTCCAAATTTGTTGAAAATGACTGTCATGAACGTACGACGACGCCTCATATCCGGGACTGCTGTGACCGCAGCCACAGTCCTCGGTCTCGGTACCCTCTCCGCCTGCTCGGACTCGTCCGCCGCCGCCGGCAACAGCAGCGGGAAGCTCGACGTCGTGGCGTCGTTCTACCCCCTGCAGTATCTCGCCCAGGAGATCGGCGGGAACCACGTGAGCATCACGAACCTGACCGAGCCCGGTCAGGAGCCGCACGACCTGGAGATCAGCGCCAAACAGACCGCGCAGCTCCAGGAAGCGGACGCCGTCCTGTACCTCAAGGGCCTCCAGCCGGCCGTCGACGACGCCGTGGCGCAGTCCGAGGTCAAGACCAAGATCGACGCCACGTCGCTGACCACCCTGGAGAAGCACGGCAACGAGGTCGGCGGCCACGCGGCCGAGCACGACGACACCGAGGGCGAGGAGACCGGGGCCACCGACCCGCACATCTGGCTGGACCCGGTGAAGTACGCCGAGGTCGCCAAGGGCGTGGGCAAGGCCTTCGAGAAGGAGGACCCGGACAACGCCGGGGAATACAAGAGCAACACCGCGGCGCTGGTCAAGAAGCTCGACGCCCTCAACACCCAGTACGAGAACGGGCTCAAGAACACCACGAGCAAGGTCTTCATCACCACCCACGCCGCCTTCGGCTACCTCGCCGAGCGCTACGGCCTCACCGAGGAGGCCATCAACGGCCTGGACCCGGAATCGGAGCCCAGCGCGAACCGCGTCAAGGACCTTGAGACCATGGCCAAGGCGGACGGCGTCACAACCGTCTTCTACGAGACCCTCGTCAGCAACGACACCGCCAAGACCATCGCCAACGACGCGGGCCTGAAGACGGACGTCCTCGACCCGATCGAGGGCATCACCGACAAGTCCAAGGGCGACGACTACCTACAGGTCATGGAGTCGAACCTGAAGGCGCTGGAGACGGCCCTGGGCGCCAAGTAGCCGGGAAAGCACACCCAGTGACGCAACGAACACGGAGGACGGCGGAATGAAGAGCGAGCCCGTCATATCCCTGCGCGGAGTGACCGCGGAACTCGGCTCACGCCCCGTCCTGCGCGGTATCGACCTCACCGTGAACCGCGGTGAGGTCGTGGCCCTGCTCGGCGCCAACGGCTCGGGCAAGTCCACCGCCGTACGCAGCATCATCGGCCAAGTCCCCATCAGCGGCGGCGAGATCGAGATCTTCGGCACCCCGCGCCGCCGCTTCAGCGACTGGGCGCGGCTGGGCTACATACCGCAGCGCACCACCGCAGCGGGCGGCGTGCCCGCGACGGTGACCGAGATCGTCGCCTCCGGACGGCTGTCCCGCGCCCGCTTCGGTGTGCTGCGCAAGGCCGACCACGAGGCCGTACGGAAGGCCATCGGCCTCGTCGGCATGGCGGACCGCGCCAAGGACTCCGTGAACGCGCTGTCCGGCGGCCAGCACCAGCGGGTCCTGATCGCCCGCGCCCTCGCCTCCGAGCCCGAACTGCTGATCATGGACGAGCCGATGGCCGGCGTCGACCTGGCGAGCCAGGAGGTGCTGGCGTCGACCCTGCGCGAGCAGGTCGCCCAGGGCACCTCCGTCCTCCTCGTCCTGCACGAACTGGGCCCTCTGGAGCCGCTGATCGACCGCGCGGTCGTACTGCGCGACGGCTGCGTCCTGCACGACGGCCCGCCCCCGGCCGCGCTCGGCCAGCACGCGCTGCCCGGCCACGATCACGTACACCCGCACGCGGCTCACGACGCCGAACCGATCCGGACGGGGCTGCTGAGCTGATGGGAACGAAGAGCCGGCCGATGGGATCGAAGAGCTGATGGACATTCTCGATTACGCGTTCATGCAGCGGGCGCTGCTCGCCGCCGTTCTCGTCGGCGTCACCGCGCCCGCCGTCGGCATCTACCTCGTGCAGCGCCGCCAGGCCCTGATGGGCGACGGAATCGGCCACGTCGCGATGACCGGCGTCGGCCTCGGCTTCCTGCTCTCCTGGTCCCCGGTGTGGATGGCGACGGCCGTCTCCGTGGTCGGCGCGGTCCTCATGGAGCTGATCCGCTGGTACGGCAAGACGCGCGGCGACATCGCCCTCGCCATGCTCTTCTACGGCGGTATGGCGGGCGGCGTGATGTTCATCAACCTCGCGCCGACCGGCTCGAACGCCAACCTCACCTCGTACCTCTTCGGCTCGCTGTCCACCGTCTCGGAGTCCGACGTGACGGCGATCTGCGTACTGGCGGCCTTCGTCGTACTCGTCACGATCGGCCTGCGCCGCCAACTGTTCGCGGTCAGCCAGGACGAGGAGTTCGCGCGCGTGACCGGCCTGCCGGTGCGCGCCCTGAACCTGCTCACGGCCATCACGGCGGCGGTGACGGTGACGGTCGCGATGCGGGTCGTGGGCCTGCTCCTGGTGTCCGCCCTGATGGTCGTCCCGGTGGCCGCGGCGCAGCAGCTCAGCCGGAGCTTCGCCGCCACCTTCGCGATCGCGGTGGCGATCGGCGTGAGCGTGACGATCGGCGGCACCGTGACCTCGTACTACCAGGACGTGCCGCCGGGCGCGACAATCGTGTTGCTGACCATCGGCACGTTCATCGTGCTGACCGCGCTGGCGACACCGCTCGCACGGCGCAGGGCCCGGGCGCTGGCTGCCTCGCAGGCTGCCGGGGACCCGGCGGAATGCACGATTCCGGCCACCCGGGGGCCGAACGGGAAGGTCGGCGTCTGACCCGGGTCTGTCCGGCGGACCAGGCCGGAGGGAAGAAGCGGTATCTGATAAGTGCAGGTGAGCGGGGTGTGGTGCGTGCAGCTGCAAGGCGGAGGAGGGAGTCGACGCGGAGCGTCGGCGAGTGACGACAACGCCGCAGATGGGCGTGCCACACCCCGCGTCTCCGGCATGGTCCGCCGGGCAGGCCCTAGGAACAGCCCGGACTGGCACAATGGCCGGGCAAGTGCAGACGTGGAGGAGGCAACGGTGACAACCGCTGGATCGCCCGTACGGGGCCGTTCCACCCGGCAACGTACCGCCGTGGCGGCGGCGCTGGACGAGGTGGACGAGTTCCGCAGCGCGCAGGAGCTCCACGACATGCTGAAGCACAAGGGCGACTCCGTCGGGCTGACCACCGTGTACCGCACGTTGCAGTCCCTCGCCGACGCCGGCGAGGTCGACGTCCTGCGCACCTCCGACGGCGAGTCCGTCTACCGCCGCTGTTCCACCGGGGATCACCACCACCACCTCGTCTGCCGCGTCTGCGGCAAGGCCGTCGAGGTCGAGGGCCCGGCCGTGGAGACCTGGGCCGAGGCGATCGCGGCGGAGCACGGGTATGTGAACGTGGCGCACACCGTCGAGATCTTCGGCACCTGCGCGGAGTGCGCGGCCAAGCACGTCTGAAGTACGGCGGCTCAGCCCGTCCGAATACATGTGAGATACATCTGACGCCCCCCTGATCCGGGACGGGTGCGCTACGCGTGCGCGGCGCCCGGTGCGACCAGCGGGGTCGGCGGGGTCGGCCAGGCCTGTCCGGCCCGCCGTTCCGACATCAAATTGACCCGCCGTTCCGTCATCGAAGAACCATCGAACAGCCATCGAATGGCCTGGTCACCCCTGGGGTCGAGGGATAACCCTCGACCTCTCCGGTCCCTGGTGACATGGCCTCATCAAAGGTGTCACTCTTCCTCCAGCCATCCCCTACGCCTCGCGCACACCAGCGCACGCCAGGCACCCGCACGTTCTGCTCAGCTCGTCCCGGGCCGCACACCCCCGTCCGCCCGGGTCTGTTCCCGGCCGCCGAACCGCGGCCGTCGCAGTAGGAGTACGAGTGAGACGCAACAGCCCCCACAGATCCCCCCGCCTCGCGAACCGGCTCTCCTCCAGGGCGACCGCAACCAGCGCACTGGTCGCCGCCGCCGCACTCCTGGCCGGCGGCGTCCAGACGGTGCCGGCCGCCGCGAAGCCCGCACCCCCTGGCCCAAGCCCCCTGCGCACCAGCGCACTTGAGGCAACGCTCACCCCCGCTCAGCGCACCGCGCTGATCAAGAGCGCGGCCGAGAAGACCACGCAGACCGCCACCACCCTGGGCCTCGGCGCCAAGGAGAAGCTGGTCGTCAAGGACGTCTCCAAGGACAACGACGGCACGCTGCACACACGTTACGAGCGCACCTGGGACGGTCTGCCCGTCCTCGGCGGTGACGTCGTGGTGCACACTCCGCCCGCCTCGCAGGCCTCGGGCACGGTGAGCAGCACCTTCAACACCAAGCAGACCATCAAGGTGCCCTCCACCACCCCGGCCTTCACCAAGTCGGCCGCCGAGACAAAGGCCCTCGGCGCCGCCAAGGCGCTGGACGCCGAGAAGCCCACCACCGACAGCGCCCGCAAGGTGATCTGGGCCGGCAGCGGCACCCCGAAGCTCGCCTGGGAGACGGTGATCGGCGGCTTCCAGGACGACGGCACGCCCAGCCAGCTGCACGTCATCACCGACGCCACCAGCGGCGCGGAGCTGTACCGCTACCAGGGCATCAAGACCGGTACCGGCAACAGCCAGTACAGCGGAACGGTCACCATCGGCACCACGCTGTCCGGTTCGACGTACCAGCTGAACGACACCACGCGCGGCACCCACAAGACGTACAGCCTGAACAACGCCACGTCCGGCACCGGCACCCTGATGACCGACGCCGACGACACCTGGGGCACCGGCGCCGGCTCCAACACCCAGACCGCCGGTGTCGACGCGCACTACGGCGCCCAGGTGACGTGGGACTTCTACAAGAACACCTTCGGGCGCAGCGGCATCAAGAACGACGGGGTCGCCGCCTACTCACGCGTCCACTACAGCACCGCGTACGTCAACGCGTTCTGGGACGACTCCTGCTTCTGCATGACGTACGGCGACGGCACGAGCAGCACCCACGCGCTCACCTCGCTGGACGTGGCCGGGCACGAGATGAGCCACGGTGTCACCTCCAACACCGCGAACCTCACCTACTCCGGTGAGTCCGGCGGGTTGAACGAGGCGACCTCCGACATCTTCGGCACCGGTGTGGAGTTCTACGCCAACAACAGCACCGACGTCGGCGACTACCTCATCGGCGAGAAGATCAACATCAACGGCGACGGTACGCCGCTGCGTTACATGGACGAGCCCGACAAGGACGGTGGCTCCGCCGACAGTTGGTACTCCGGCGTCGGCAACCTGGACGTCCACTACTCCTCGGGCCCGGCGAACCACATGTTCTACCTGCTCTCCGAGGGCAGCGGCTCCAAGACCATCAACGGCGTCACCTACAACAGCCCGACCTCCGACGGTGTCGCCGTCGCGGGCATCGGCCGGGCCGCCGCCCTGCAGATCTGGTACAAGGCGCTGACGACGTACATGACGTCCAGCACCACGTACGCCCAGGCCCGCACCGCCGCGCTGAATGCCGCTTCGGCGCTCTACGGCGCCAGCTCCACCCAGTACGCCGGGGTCGGCAACGCCTTCGCCGGCATCAACGTCGGCAGCCACATCACCGTGCCGACCACGGGCGTCTCGGTCACCAACCCGGGCAGCCAGTCCTCCACCGTCGGCACCGCGGTGAGCCTCCAGGTGGCGGCCAGCAGCACGAACGGCGGCACGCTGACCTACGCGGCCACCGGTCTGCCCACCGGCTTGTCGATCAGCTCCACCGGCGCCATCTCCGGCACCCCGACCACGGCCGGCACCTACAGCACCACGGTCACGGCGACCGACAGCACGGGTGCCAGCGGCACGGCGTCCTTCACCTGGACGGTCAGCTCGTCCGGCGGCGGCACCTGCACCTCGGCGCAGCTGCTCGGCAACGCCGGCTTCGAGTCGGGCGCCACCACCTGGACGGCCTCCAGCGGGGTCATCACCAACTCCAGCAGCCAGGCGGCCCGTACCGGCTCCTACAAGGCCTGGCTGGACGGCTACGGGGCGACACACACCGACACGCTGTCCCAGTCGGTGACGATCCCGAGCGGCTGCACGGGCACCACGTTCACCTTCTACCTGCACGTCGACACGGCGGAGACCACCACCAGCACGCAGTACGACAAGCTGACGGTCACGGCGGGGTCGACGACTCTGGCCACCTACTCCAACCTGAACAAGGCCACCGGGTACGTCGCGAAGTCCCTCAACCTGTCGGCCTACGCCGGCACGACCGTCGCGCTGAAGTTCACCGGTGTCGAGGACTCCTCGCTCCAGACGAGCTTCGTGATCGACGACACGGCGGTGACGACCCACTGATCCCGTAGGCCCGTACGACAGACAGCGGCACCCGGCGTGGGGAGCGCCGGGTGCCGCGCCGTCGTAGGGCAGTTGCCTCAGTCCTCCGTGCGGCCTCGCATGTCCCGCTCCATCTCGAGCAGTTGCTCGTTCGGAACGGCGCCGCCGAAGCGGCGGTCGCGCGAGGCGAATTCGACGCACGCCCGCCACAGATCGCGCCGGTCGAAGTCCGGCCACAGCACGTTCTGGAAGACCATCTCGGCGTAAGCGCTCTGCCAGAGCAGGTAGTTGGAGGTGCGCTGCTCACCGCTCGGCCGCAGGAACAGGTCCACGTCCGGCATGTCCGGGTAGTAGAGGTACTTCGCGAAGGTCTTCTCGTCGATCTTCGCGGGGTCGAGCCGGCCGGCCTTGATGTCCTCCGCCAAGGCCTGCGCGGCATCGGCGATCTCGGCCCGCCCGCCGTAGTTCATGCAGAAGTACAGCGTCAGCCGGTCGTTGTCCTTGGTCTGCTCCTGAGAGATCTGGAGCTCCTTGGCCACCGATTTCCACAGCTTGGGCATCCGGCCCACCCAGCGGACCCGGATGCCGAGTTCATCGAGCTGGTCGCGGGTCTTGCGGATGAAATCGCGATTGAAGTTCATCAGGAAGCGCACCTCGTCGGGCGAGCGCTTCCAGTTCTCGGTCGAGAAGGCGTACAGCGAGATGGCGCCGACTCCCGCCTCGATCGCGCCCTGCAATACGTCCAGGACGCGCTCGGCGCCGACCTTGTGCCCCTCGGTACGCGGCAGCCCGCGCTCCTTGGCCCAGCGTCCGTTGCCGTCCATGACGATCGCCACATGGTTGGGCACCAGCTCGCCGGGGAGCTTGGGCGCGCGGGCACCGGACGGGTGCGGTTCCGGCGTCTTGTACTCGCGGCGCTGGCGTCCCAGAATCCCGCGTACAGCCATGTGTTTCTCGTCTCCTTGGTTCTTTGCTACTTCTCTACGCAATTACTTCTCTATGCAATTACTTCTCTACGTAACGCAGTGAGCGAAGGCCGCGTTCCAGGTGCCAGTGCAGATAGGCCGACACCAGCCCGCTGCCCTCCCGGACGTGCCGCGACTCGGCAGCGTCCGCGGTCTCCCAGTCCCCCGTCAGCAGCGCGCCGAGCAGTTCGAGAGCCTGCGCCGAGGGTACGACGCTGCCGGCCACCCGGCAGTCGACGCAGACGGAACCTCCCGCGGCGACCGAGAAGAACCGATTCGGTCCCGGCATCCCGCACTTCGCGCAGGCGCTGAAACTGGGCGCGTAGCCGTTCACCGCGAGGGAGCGCAGCAGGAAGGCGTCGAGGACGAGATGCGGCTCGTGCTCACCGCGGGCGAGGGTGCGCAGCCCGCCGACCAGCAGCAGATACTGCTGCACCGCCGGCTCCCCCTCATGGTCGGTGAACCGCTCGGCGGTCTCCAGCATGGCCGTCCCGGAGGTGTACCGCGCGTAGTCGGTCACGATCCCACCACCGTACGGAGCGATCGTCTCGCTCTGCGTACACAGCGGCAGCCCGCGCCCGATCAGCTCGCTCCCCCGCGCGAAGAACTGCACGTCCACATGCGAGAACGGCTCCAGCCGCGCCCCGAACTTCGACTTGGTCCGCCGCACCCCCCGCGCTACGGCGCGTACGCGCCCGTGACCACGGGTGAGCAAGGTGATGATGCGGTCCGCTTCACCCAGCTTCTGGGTGCGCAGCACGATGCCGTCGTCGCGGAACAGGCTCATGGGGTCCATTCTCACCTACGGCACCGACGCCCCGGGCCGAGTGTCCCGAAGGCGCCGGGGCCGACCCCATTCAGGGGACCTCACCGCGGCTGCGTGCGTTGGCATACGCCGTCGCCGCGCTGAGCCGCTCCGCCGCGGTGGCTCCCCGGACGGCGTCCGGTTCGCAGTCCCACTCCTTGCCGCCGCCGTACGGTCTCAGCTGGACGTACGACCCCTCGTGCCCCATGACCATCCCCACCCTTCCGGTCCGTATGTCCATCGCGTACGAGCCGATCACCGGCTTCACCGCAGCGCCGCCACGAGCCGGGCCGCCAACTCGACGGAACAGCCACCCAATTCGATCCGCGGACAAGGCGCCTCTCGCGCCAGACTTGCCTGGTCGATCCGCAGTGACGGCAGCGTAATTCCAGCGCTCGCAAGCACCGTCCGCAATTCCTTCACCGTTTCCTCCGCTTCTTCGACGCACCGCGCCGAGTGTTGTGCCTTCACCCTGCTCCCCTGTCTTTTCGACTTTCACTCTTCGCATCTCCAGGATGACGCTCCGCGCCTACACTCGGCAGGAGTCTGTCCTCTACAAGTGCAGCGCAGTGCAGGGGGGTTGGCCTGTGGCCAAGGGTTCGCGGCAGGCGGCGTGGGAGTTCTTCGGAACCGAACTGAAACGGCGCCGGGAGGACGCCGGTTTCTCCCAGGTGGAGTTGGGCGTCCGGGTATTCGTCTCCGGAGGCTACATCGGACAGTTCGAACAGGCCATTCGGAAACCGCAGTTGGACGTCGCGCAGAGGATCGACGAGCTACTGCAAACCGGCGGTTTTTTCGAGCGGACATGGCGAAAGCTGATTGACGACAAGCGGTACGCGGATTATTTCGCGGAGGTTGTGGAGCTTGAGCGGTTGGCGACGAAGATCTGCGACTTCGCGCCGGTACTGATGCCGGGTCTCCTGCAGACAGCTGCGTACGCTCGGGCGGTCACTCTGGCGGCCAACCCCTTCGCCACCGAGGAATACGTGAACGAGAAGGTCACAGCTCGCCTGGAGCGGGCGCACATCCTCGACGACGCTACACGGCCCGAGTATTGGGCGGTCCTGCACGAGAACGTGCTGCGCATCCCGGTGGGCGGGCCCGAGGTGACGGCCGAGCAGTTCGAACACATCATCACCATGGCCCGCGAACGGAAAGTACTGGTCACGATCCTTCCGTACTCGGTGGGAGCGTTTGCCACGATGGCCGGGATGATGACGCTCATGGAGTTCGAGGACGCTCCGCCAACTGTCTATACAGAAGCCGTGTATTCGGGGAGTCTGCTCGACGATCCAGCCCTGGTGAAGCGCATGCAGGGGACCTACGATCTGCTCAGGGTCGCCGCGCTGCCGCCGGAGGCGTCCCTGACTCTGATCGCATCGGCGGCGGAGGACCTCAGACGATGCACGAGTACGACCTGAGCACCGCCCGCTGGCGTAAGAGCACGTACAGCGATGGCAACGGCGGCAGCTGCATCGAGGTCGCGTACGACTTCGTGGGCGCCGCCCAGTGGCGCAAGAGCAGCTACAGCGACGACAACGGCGGGGACTGCGTCGAGGTGGCCGACGGATTCCCCGGTGTCGTCCCCGTCCGCGACAGCAAGGTGCCGGACGGCCCCGTCCTGGTGATCGGCTCCGCCGCCTGGACGGAGTTCACTCGCGCCGTGGCGGAGTGACCGACTAAGCCCATGCCGGTGTCCAGGTCGTCTCGGCCTCGGCGTGCTCGGGCCGCCGCCCGGAGCTGAGGTGGGTGCGGAGGGCGGCCAGCGCAGGGTGTGGGTTGTTGCGGTGCCAGACCAGTGAGTGCGGGTAGACCGGTATGGGATCCCGCACCGGGATGCGCCGCAGGCCGTGCTCGGCGGGCCAGACGAGGTGGGTCCGCTCACCGACGAGGGTCGCCAGTGACCGGGAGTCGGCGAGGGTGTCCAGCAGGGGCTTGGTGCCGAAGTCGGGGCCGGTGACCTCGATGGTGAGCCCGAACGCGGCGGCGAGGTCGTCGTAGTAGGCACCCCACTCGGTTCCAGGAACGAGGCCGGGCATCCAGATCCGGTACCCGACAAGCTCGGCGGGCGTGACCGCGCGGAGGTCGGCGAGCTCGTGGGCCGGCCCGATGACGATCTCGATCGGCTCGTCGAAGGCCCGGGCGACGCCGATGTCGTCGAAGAGCCGTCGGCCAGGCATCGTGACGGCGCGGAAGGACGCGTCGATCGTGCCGGACCGGATCGCGTCGATGGCCGCGTCGGCGTCGAAGAGGGTCACGACATCGAGTTCGACCTCGGGGTGCGCGCGATGGAAGTCGCCCAGCACGGCGGCCGGGCCGAGCCGTCGGCCGATCACGTCGACACGCAGCGCACGGCGGCCGGGACGGACGGAGGCGACCGCCCGCTCCTCGGCCCGTAGGAGGTCGCGGGCGTGGGGCAGGAACGCCTGTCCGTCGATGGTGAGCTTCACTCCGCGCGCGGTGCGGGTGAACAACCGCACACCGAGGATCTTCTCCAGCGTGGCGATGCGCTTGGAGACGGCCTGCTGGGTGATCGACAGTTCGCCGGCAGCGTCCTGGAACCGCCCCGAGTCCGCGGCGGCCACGAAGGTGCGTACAGCGGCGAGGTCCACACCGGTCATGCTAGTGACACAACCCCTGGTTGTGACTGTCCGGCCGGCTGGTTGTTTGCTCTCGTCACTCGCCACTCGCTTGGATGCCCACGTCAACGTCTGGTGGTCTCGGGTCGGCGAGAGGTGCGGTGGGTATGGCGGGGAGACGGGCGCTGGGGCGGCGGTTCGGGTGGTTGTGGGCAGCGTTCGCCGTCAGCTCGTACGGTACGGGCCTCGGATTCGGTGCGTTTCCCGTGATCGCGGTCCTTGTGCTGCACTCGGGGCCGACCCAGGTGGCGGCGCTGGCTGCCACGGGGCGGGCAGTCGGGGCTGTGATGGCGGTGCCGCTCGGTCCGTGGGTGGAGTTCCGCCGTAAGCGGCCGGTCATGATCGCGATGGACCTGACCCGGTTCGCGGCCTTGATGAGCGTCCCCCTCGCGTTCGCGCTCGGCCTGCTCAGCTTCGCCCAACTCCTCGTCGTCTCCGTCGTCGTCGCGGCGGCCAACATCGCGTTCAACGCGGCAAGCGGTGCGTATCTGAAGGCGCTGGTGCCCCCGGAGGACCTGATCGTCGCGAACAGCCGCTTCGAGTCCACGACATGGACCGCGACGACGATCGGACCACCGCTCGGCGGAGCCGCGATCGGGATCTTCGGCCCGGTGACGACCGTGATCGCCGATGCGGTCAGCTATCTACTCTCGGCCCTGGGCATCCGCGCCATCGGAGCCGTCGGCGGGACGGACCCGCGCCCCACGCGGCCCACGGCACCACGACTGCGAGCGGGCGACCTGCTCGAAGGCTGGCGCTACATCCTCGCGCACCCCACCCTGCGCCCCCTGTTCTTCAACGTGCTCGCGGTCAACGGCCTGATCATGGCCTCCGAGCCACTGATCCTCGTACTCCTGCTGGGCGACCTCGGGTTCGCACCCTGGCAGTACGGTCTCGTGTTCGCGTCCCCGTGTGTCGGGGGTCTCATCGGCGCACGCCTCGCGCCCCGGTTCGTGAGGCGGTTCGGGCAGCGCAAGGCGATGCTCATCGCCGGGGTGTCACGCGCGTGCTGGCCGATTGGACTGGCGTTCGTCCAGCCCGGCGTCCCCGGGATGGTGCTGATCATCGCCGTCCAGTTCGGCCTGGTGACCTGCATCGGCCTGTTCAACCCGGTACTGGCCACCTACCGGCTCGACCACACCGCCCCCGAGCGCGTCGCCCGCACCCTGACCGCATGGTCGATCAGCACCAGCGCCAGCATCGCGGCCCTGACCGCCGTATGGGGACTGCTAGCCGCCGTCACCACCCCACGCACCGCGATCGCGATCGCCGGAGTCCTCCTCCTCACCACCCCACTCCTGCTCCCGCGCCACGAGCCCGTACCGCAGAACAAACCCACTGCCGCCGAAACCCCAGAACCCGTCGACCGCGCCTGAGCAAACAGCGCCGCACAACGCCAAACCCAGGCTGATTGGCAGCTTCGTACCAAGCAAAGCCCCCCTGACCAGGGCCCATCCCATCCCCCGATGGCACAAATCTGCCAATCACCAGCCTGCACGGAACGGGAGGGGACCGTGTGACGGAGGAGGTCGGCGAACCACCGGTCGGTCGGCCGCCGGACCGACCCGGCGTGCAGGCGAGACGCGTTCGCGTTCCACCGACCCCGGGCAACGCCCCACCCACGGTCCCACCAGCCCAGCTCGGGGACCCCTCACCCCTGGGCCGCCCGCTCGCTTCTCCTCCGTGCTGGAGCGGGCCTGGTCAAGGGTCGGCCGGAGGCCGATCGGCGCAGCCGACGCGTAGCGCAGCGGAGCGCCCTTTACTCGGCACGCGGAAACACGACACTGACCAAGAAGCGGGCGGCCCAACGCCCACCCCGCAACCCCGGCTGACAAGCACCCCGTCGCCAAAGCGACCGTCCCTTGCTCACCCCCATGTGCTCACCCCATGCGCTCAGCCGCGCGACCACTAGCAGGCGAACGTGTCCATCAGGGTGTCGATGCGCAGGCGCAGGCCCGCGCTCACCGCGTGCCGGTCCCGGATGGTGAGGTGCAGGCCCGCCCAGAGGTCGAGGCCGCGGCAGGCGTCGTCGGGGTCGTACGCGGCCGCGGGTAGTTGCGGAACGCGTCTGCGGCCGGTCTCGTCGAGTTGGTAGGGGGCGTCGAACGCCGCTTCCCAGCGGGCGAGTTCGGGGGCGAACCGCTCCTGTGCCTGCGCCTCCCCGACGTCCAGGTACCGGGCGATGTCCTCCCAGGAACTGCCCCGCTCCCGCTCGTAGGCCACGGCCAGGGCGAGCGTCCGCTCCGCGAGCTCGGTCAGCTGGAGGGCCTGGCTGACCCGGCCGCCGGGACCGCTGTCCGTGTCGTTGCGGGTGGCGACCAGCCCACCGGCGCGGTCGGCGACAGTGACCGCGACCCGGCTGAGCACGAGGCGGGCGAGGGCGTCACGGGAGTAGGCGCGGCGGTCGTCGTCGTAGGAGGTCGTCTCAGGCGGGGTCTCCGGTGGGGTCACGGGGCTCAGGGTTCCATGCGCCCGTGTGTTCGTCGCAGCGATTTCTCGGCGGTACCGGAACAGAAACGTCCAGGCCGACCCCTGCGGGCCGACCTGGACGTTCCATACCGGCGGATCACCGTCGGCTCACCGTCGGATCACCGTCGGCTCACCGTCGGATCACCAGCGGATCACCGCCGGATCGGAGTGATCAGACCAGACCAGACCAGATCTGATCAGACCAGATCGAACCGGTCCAGGTTCGAGACCTTGACCCACGCGGCGACGAAGTCGTTCACGAACTTCTCCTTCGCGTCATCGCTGGCGTAGACCTCCGCGACGGCGCGCAGTTCGGAGTTCGAGCCGAAGACCAGGTCGGCACGAGTGCCGGTCCACTTGACCGCGCCCGAGGCGTCGCGGCCCTCGAAGGTGTTCTGGTCCTCGGACGTCGCCGACCACGTCGTGCCCAGTTCGAGCAGGTTGACGAAGAAGTCGTTGGTCAGGATCCCCGGGGTGGTGGTGAGGACGCCGAGCTTGGTGTCCCCGTGGTTCGCACCCAGGACGCGCAGGCCGCCGACGAGGACCGTCAGCTCGGGCGCGCTCAGGTTCAGCAGGTTCGCCTTGTCGACCAGCAGGTACTCGGCCGGCAGGCGGTTGCCCTTGCCGAGGTAGTTGCGGAACCCGTCGACGGTCGGCTCGAGCGCGGCGAACGACTCCACGTCCGTCTGCTCCTGCGAGGCGTCCACGCGGCCCGGCGTGAAGGGCACCTCGATGTCGAAGCCGGCGTCCTTGGCGGCCTTCTCGACGCCCGCGGCACCCGCGAGGACGATCAGGTCGGCCAGCGAGATCTGCTTGCCGCCGGCGTTGAAGGACGTCTGGATGCCCTCCAGGGTGCGCAGCACCTGCGCCAGCTGGTCCGGCTCGTTGACCTCCCAGCCGCTCTGCGGCTGGAGGCGGATGCGCGCACCGTTGGCGCCTCCGCGCTTGTCGCTGCCGCGGAAGGATGAGGTCGCGGCCCACGTGGTGGACACGAGCTGGGAGACGGACAGGCCCGAGCCGAGGATCAAGGTCTTGAGGGCGGCGATCTCCGCGGCGTCGACGAGCTCGTGCGTCACCTCGGGCAGCGGGTCCTGCCAGATCAGCTCCTCGGACGGTACCTCCGCGCCGAGGTAGCGAACGATCGGGCCCAGGTCGCGGTGGGTCAGCTTGAACCACGCGCGGGCGAAGGCGTCGGCGAACTCGGCGGGGTTCTCGTAGAAGCGCCGCGAGATCTGCTCGTAGGCCGGGTCGACCTTCAGCGCGAGGTCGGTGGTCAGCATCATCGGAGCCTTGGACTTCGACGGGTCGTGCGCGTCGGGGATGGTGCCCGCGCCCGCGCCGTCCTTCGCCACCCACTGGTTGGCGCCGGCGGGGCTCGACGTCAGCTCCCACTCGTAGCCGAACAGGTTCTGGAAGAAGTAGTTGCTCCACTGGGTCGGCGTCTGCGTCCAGGTGACCTCCAGGCCACTGGTGATCGCGTCGCCGCCCTTGCCGGTGCCGTAGGTGCTCTTCCAGCCGAAGCCCTGGGCCTCGATCGGGGCGGCCTCGGGGTCGTCGCCGACGGCGTCCGCCGGGCCCGCACCGTGGGTCTTGCCGAAGGTGTGACCGCCCGCGATCAGGGCGACCGTCTCCTCGTCGTTCATCGCCATCCGGCGGAAGGTCTCACGGATGTCGCGGGCCGCGGCGAGCGGGTCCGGGTTTCCGTTCGGGCCCTCGGGGTTGACGTAGATGAGGCCCATCTGGACGGCGCCGAGCGGCTCCTCCAGCTCGCGGTCGCCGGTGTAGCGCTGGTCGTCGAGCCAGGTGGTCTCGGGACCCCAGTAGACGTCCTCGTCGGGCTCCCAGACGTCCGCGCGGCCGCCGGCGAAGCCGAAGGTCTCGAAGCCCATCGACTCCAGGGCGACGTTGCCGGTGAGGATCATGAGGTCGGCCCACGAGATGCTCTGGCCGTACTTCTTCTTGACCGGCCACAGCAGGCGGCGGGCCTTGTCGAGGTTGCCGTTGTCCGGCCAGCTGTTGAGGGGGGCGAAGCGCTGCTGGCCGGCGCCGGCGCCGCCACGGCCGTCGCTGATGCGGTAGGTGCCCGCGCTGTGCCAGGCCATCCGGATCATGAACGGGCCGTAGTGCCCGAAGTCGGCCGGCCACCACTCCTGCGAATCCGTCAGCACCTCGGCGATGTCCGCCTTCACGGCGGCGAGGTCGAGGGTCTTGAACGCGGCGGCGTAGTCGAAGTCCGCACCGAGGGGGTTCGCCACGGCGGGGTTCTTCGCAAGGATCTTCACGTTGAGCCGCTCCGGCCACCACTGGCGGTTTCCGCCGCCCTGGGTCGGGTGCGAGGCTCGGTCGTGCGCTACCGGGCAGCCACCGCCGCCCTCCGTTTTCGCGTCTGTGACGATTGCGTCGTGGTTCTCAGTCATGGGAATCCTTCCGGACCTGGCGGATCACGGTGCTCAGGAACTGCGGGCGGTGGAACGGTCGCGCGGGGGGTACGAAGACTGGGGTGGGCGACGGCGAAGTCGGGGGTGTCGGCCTCGCTGACCTGCGGAGGGCCTCACGCACGACCTGAAGGGAGATATGGCTCGCGCGACCGCGCATCCCGGAGGGGATGGATCGCCTCGAAGCCGAGGTGGTCCCGTCACGTCTCTGTCTCATGTCGTACTGGAGTCTTCCTGTCCCTTGGCTATCGCCGGAACCGATCCTACGATGGACCGAGTCCAAGTCAAGAAGCGGGCCAAGCCCATATCCAACCGGGACCCGGACGTCCACCGGTAAACTCCGGGCATCCCACTGAACCTGAATAGGTGAACCGATATGAGTGACCTGCTGGAGCGACTGCGAGGACGTGGCTGGCGGATGACCTCCCAGCGACGTGTCGTTGCGGAGGTCCTCGACGGCGAACACGTACATCTCACGGCCGACGAGGTGCATGCCCGCGCGGCACAGCGACTGCCGGAGATCTCCAGAGCGACCGTCTACAACGCCCTGGGCGAGCTGGTCTCCCTCGGTGAGGTGCTTGAGGTCTCCACCGACGGCCGCGCCAAGCGCTACGACCCGAACGCCCACCATCCGCACCAGCACCTGGTGTGTTCCAACTGCGGCACCATCCGCGATGTCCACCCGGCCGGCAATCCGCTGGCCGACCTCCCGGCGGAGGAACGGTTCGGCTTCACGGTCTCCGAGGTCGAGGTCACCTACCGCGGTCTGTGCCCGTCCTGCGCCTAGCGTGCCTTGTCATCAGGGGTCGTCAGGGGTCATCAGGGGTCATCAAGGCTGGGCCGGGAAGTACTGCCGCGGTGTGACGCCGATGATCCGGTGGAACGCCGCGACGAAGGAACTGGCTGAGGCATAGCCGACCTGGCGCGCGACGGTCTCCAGGGTCAGGCCGTCGGCGAGCAGGGGCATCGCGGCCCGCATACGCAGTTGCTCCCGCCACTGGGCGAAGGCCAGGCCCGTGTCCGCGACGAAGAGACGGGCCAGCGTGCGGGCGCTCGCGCCGACCTCGTCCCCCCAGGCGGACAGCGGGCGGCCGTCCGACGGATCGGCGGTCAGGGCCCGGGCCACGGTACGCGTGCGCGGGTCCCGCGGCTCGGTCACCGCGATACTTGTCACAGGGACGGGACTCAGTACGTCCAGGAGTACGGCCTCCGCGCGGGACCGGGCCTCCGGGGTGAGATCCGTGGCCGCCAAGTGGTCGATGAGGGCGCGTTGCAGCGGGCCGACCGCCACCACCGTCGGCTCCGTCCAGGCGATCTGCGGGCAGCTCGCGGGATCGACGTACGGGCTTCGCATGACCGCGTCGCCCTCCGACTCCGTCGTGTGCGGCAGCCAGGCCGGGATCCACAGGGCGAGCGAGGGCGGCAGCAGCCAGGAGCCCTGCTCGCTGCCGACACGCAGCAACCCCTTTGCCGACCAGGCCAGTTGGTGGAAGGAGTGCCAGTGCGTGCTGAAGGCGGTGCCCCGCGGCATGGTGAAGTGCCCGACGAAGATCGCGGTCGCGGTCGCAGTCGCAGTCGATGGTGGCGGCTGTCCGTTCTGCGACATGGGACGGCAGCCTAGCCCGTGGTGGACAGGCCGGGGCGGCCTCTAGCGTCGGGTCCATGCCGATGAACCGAGCCCACCGCAAGCTGTGCAGCTCCGAGGGATGGGCGCAGACCACGAAGGACCGCATCCTGCCCTGGGCCCTGGAAGGTGTGGAGCTGGGCGAGGACGTACTGGAGATCGGGCCGGGTTACGGGGCCAATCTGCGCGTACTCGTCGAAGAGGTCCCGCACCTGACCGCCGTGGAGATCGACGGGGACACCGCCCGGCTCCTCCAGGACAAGTGGGGCGGGCGCGCCCGCGTCCTGCACGCGGACGGCGCGGCCACGACCCTGCCCGACACCTCGTACGACTCCGTCGTCTGCTTCACGATGCTCCACCATGTCCCCACGGCCGATCACCAGGACCGCATCTTCGCCGAGGCCTTCCGCGTACTGCGTCCCGGCCGCACCTTCGCGGGCAGCGACAGCCGGCTGAGCCTGCCGTTCCGGATCCTGCACTTCCGCGACACGATGAACACGCTGGACCCGCGCACCCTCCCCGCGCGTCTGACCGGGGCGGGCTTCACCGGCGTATCGGTGGATCTGCACCCGAAGAGCGGCAGCCTGCGCTTCCGCGGCACCCGCCCCTGAGCGGCCGATCCGGCTGGTGAGCAGCCGACCCGGTCCCCTGCGGCCGCCGACCCGGCCCCCGAGCCGCGCCCGGCATCGGCACATCGCCCGTTTGTTACGCTCGTCGCGCGTCCCGTGGGGGAAGCCGGTGAGAGTCCGGCGCTGACCCGCAACGGTAAGCGCGGCAGGCCGTCCCGGCCCGGCGCGTGAGCCCGATTACCCACGGGGTGGCATGTGACCCGATGACGCTCGCCGCGGACTGCGAGAGGGGAGCGCACGGTTGTGTCGTGCCGCCCATCCCCCCTGCTTGTGTTCACGAGGCGGCCCGAGGCTTAGGACCCGCCGCCCGTGCGCCGAATACCCGTCGTGCCGCTGGTCCTTGGGCTGACGCTGTTGTTGTGTCTGTCGCTGCTCTGCGGGGTCGGTCTTGGGGCCTCGGGGATCAGCTGGGGGCAGGTGCTCCGGTTTCTGTGGGCCGGGGTGACCGGCGGCGGTATCCGCCCCGGTGACGTCGCCCCGTACACCATCGTCTGGGAGATCCGGCTGCCCCGGGTGATGCTCGCCGCCGTCGTCGGCGCCGGGCTCGCGGCCGTTGGCGTCGCGGTACAGGCCATGGTGCGCAACGCGCTCGCCGATCCGTTCGTGCTCGGGATCTCCTCCGGCGCGGCCGTGGGTGCCAACGCGGTCATCCTGCTCGGTCTGTTCGCCGGGCTCGGGGTGTGGGCGCTGTCCGTCGCCGCCTTCGGGTCGGCGCTGGCCGCCATGGCGCTCGTCTACGCGGTGGCCCGGTCGCCGCTCGGGCTCACGCCGCTGCGGCTGGTGCTGACCGGGACGGCACTGGCGTACGGCTTCGAGGCCCTCACCACCGTCATGGTCTTCGGCGCGGCCCGCGGTGAGGCCGCCCGGTCGGCGATGATGTGGCTCCTTGGCAGCCTCGGCGGCGCGACCTGGGAGAAGGTGCCGCTCGCCGCCGCGGTGGCGCTCGCGGGGTGGGCCTGGCTGCTGCGGCGGGCCGAGTCGCTCAACGCCCTAGCCATGGGGGACGAGACCGCCGCCGCGCTCGGCGTGCGGCCCGAGCGGTTGCGCCGGGAGCTGTTCCTGGTCACGGCCGCCGTGACCGGGTCGGTGGTCGCCGTCAGCGGAGCCATCGGGTTCGTCGGGCTGATGGTGCCGCATGTCGTACGGATGCTCGTCGGCGCCGATCACCGGCGGGTGCTGCTGGTGGCACCGCTCGCCGGAGCCGTGCTGCTGGTGTGGGCCGATGTGCTGTCCCGGCTGCTGCTCGCGCCGGCCGAGCTGCCGGTCGGCGTGATCACCGCCGTGGTCGGAGTGCCCGCCTTTCTGCTGCTGATGCGGCGCGGCGGCTACGCGTTCGGAGGGCACTGACCGATGCGGCTCGATGTGGAGGGTGTGTCGTTCGACGCCGGTGCGGTCCGGCTCGTGGACGACATTCGGCTGAGCGTGAGCAGTGGGACCTTCGTCGTGCCCGCCTTTCTGCTGCTGATGCGACGCGGCGGCTACGCGTTCGGAGGGCACTGACCGATGCGGCTCGATGTGGAGGGTGTGTCGTTCGACGCCGGTGCGGTCCGGCTCGTGGACGACATT
>NZ_JBFBEA010000016.1:231658-249509 GCF_040683495.1 Streptomyces sp. NPDC093544
TCGGCTGAGCGTGAGCAGTGGGACCTTCGTCGGACTCGTCGGGCCCAACGGGAGCGGTAAGTCGACGCTGTTGCGGTGCGTGTACCGGGCGTTGCGGCCGGCGGGCGGGGTCGTGCGGCTCGACGGGGACGACGTGCACGCGATGGATTCGCGGGCCGCCGCCCGGCTGCTCGCCGCGCTGCCGCAGGAGTCGTCGTCCGAGTTCGACTTCACCGTCGCCGAGGTGGTCGGCATGGGGCGGCTGCCGCATCAGGGGCGTACCGCCAAGGAGGACCGGGCGATCTGCGCCGACGCCATGGAACGTACCGGGGTCGCGCATCTCGCCGACCGCGGATTCCTCGCGCTCTCCGGTGGCGAGAAGCAGCGCGTCCTCATCGCGCGGGCACTCACCCAGCAGCCGCGCGTGCTGGTGCTCGACGAGCCGACCAACCACCTGGACATCGCCCACCAGTTGGACGTGCTGGCCCTGGTCCGGGCCAGTGGCCTGACCGCGCTGGCCGCCCTGCACGATCTCAACCTCGCCGCCGCCCACTGCGATCTGCTGTATGTGATCGACGGAGGCCGTGTCGTCGCGTCGGGCCCGCCGCACGACGTGCTTCAACCAGCCCTGCTGGCCGAGGTGTTCGGGGTCCGCGCCCATCCCGTGCGACACCCGGAGACCGGTGCCGTGCAGCTGCTCTTCGACCTTCTCCCCCCGGCCCGATAAAGGAACTCCTCGTATGCGCAAGCCCGTTGTAGCCGCCGCCCTCTGCCTGTCGACCCTCGCCACCGGATGCGGCGCCCAGGTCGAGACCTCGGAGTCGAAGCCCGCGTCGTCGGCCGTCACCCTCACCAACTGCGGCCAGAAGGTCACGTACGACAAGGTCCCCGAACGCGTCGTCACGAACGACGTCGGTATCACCGAGATCATGTTCGCGCTGGGCCTGGAGGACCGCATGGCCGGGTTCGCCATGCCCGACGACAAGGGCGATCTGACCGGCGTGCCCTGGAAGGACGGCTACGAGGAGGTGAAGTGGCTGTCCAAGCAGCAGCTCACCCAGGAGAACGTCCTCGACGCCCGCGCCGACCTGGTCTTCGCCGGGTGGAACTACGGCTTCCGCGAGGACAGCGGCTTCACCCCGGACTCCCTGAAGAAGCTCGGCGTCCCCTCGTACATCCTCACCGAGTCCTGCCGCAACGGCCGTACCGAGTCCTCGCGCGGCATCATGCCGCCGCTGGACGCCCTGTACGCCGACCTCACCAACCTCGGGAAGCTCTTCGGCGTCGAGAAGCGGGCGGCCACGCTGGTCGCGGACTTCAAGAAGCAGGTCGCCGCCGTGCAGGCCGAGGCACCGACGGGCGCGGACCGGCCGAAGGTCTTCCTCTACGACAGCGGCCAGGACCAGCCCTTCACCTCCGGCCGGTACGCCGCCCCCGAGGAGATCATCAGCAAGGCGGGCGGCGTGAACATCACGCACGACCTCAACGACTCCTGGACGACGGTGGGTTGGGAGAGCGTCGTCGAGCGGGACCCGGACGTCATCGTGATCTGCAACTACGGCGACGTCAGCGCCGAGGAGAAGCGCAAGTTCCTGCTGTCGTACGCGCCGTTGAGGAACGTCTCCGCCGTCAAGAACAAGCGGATCTTCGTCCTCGACTACGTCGACCTCGTCGAGAGCCCTCGCAACCCGTCGGCCATCGCCCGCCTGGGCGCCTACCTGCGGACGGTGGCGGAGACCGACGCCACTTCATAGTCGCCACTCAGGTGGTGAAGCGCCGCACGTACCTCCGCTGCCACGGCGTCTCCACCGCGTGCCGGTCGTAGTGGCGGCGTACGAAGTCCACGGCCTCGTCCGCCGGAACACCGTCCAGGACCGCGAGACACGCCAGCGCCGTCCCGGTCCGCCCCCGGCCGCCGCCGCAGGCAAGCTCGACGCGGTCGGCAGGGGTTCGGCTCCAGGCCTCGGTGAGCAGTTCGACGGCGCGGGCCCGTTCGGTGGGCAGCCGGAAGTCCGGCCAGCGCAGCCAGTGCGCCTCCCAGGGGACTTCGGGCGGCTGCTTGCCGAGTAGGTACACGGCGTACGTCGGCGAAGGGCCGTCGGCGGGAAGCGGGCGGCGCAGGGCTCGGCCTCGCACCAGGCGGCCGGAGGGGAGGCGCAGGACGCCCGCGTCGTTCGGGTTCCAGGGCTGTTGTTGAGTCACCGGGTCAGCTCACCCCCCGTGACTCCTGCGCGGCTCGCGCCTCGATGCCCCGGAAGTGGACCGCCATGGCCCGCTGGGCGCCTTCGACGTCGTGGGCGCGCAGGGCCGTGACGATGTCGCGGTGGCGGCGGACGGTGACCTCGGGTGCCGGGTCGTCGGTCCAGCCGCGGATGCCGGAGACGCGGCGGAAGACGGTCCAGAAGGCGCCGAGGAGCTGCGGGACGAGGGCGTTGCCGAGGGAGGCGTACAGCAACTCGTGGAACTCGCGGTCGAGTTCGGCGAAGGGGCCGCCACCTTCCGGGCCCCCGGTCTCCACCCGGCCCGCAGTCTCCACCCCGCCCGCGGCCTCCACCCGGCCCGCGGCCTTCACCCGACCCGGGGTCTCCACCCCGCCCGCGGCCTTCACCCGACCCGGGGTCTCCACCCCACCCACGGCCTCCACCCCGCCCGGAGTCTCCACCCCGCCCGGAGTCTCCGCCCCACCCCGAGTTTCCACCCCGCCCGCGGTCTCCATCCTCGTCACGATCGATTCGAGTCGGTCCAGCTCTGCGTCGGAGAGCGTGCCCGCGACGCGGCGGATCAGCCCCTCCTCCAGCACCTCGCGGACCTGGAGTATCTCGGCCAGCGCGCTGGCGTCGTCGCCGGGACGGGCGAGCGTCCGGAAGGTCAGGCCGTCCACCAGGGGTGTCAGAGACGCCTCGCCGACGTACGTGCCGTATCCATGCCTTATGTCGACTATGTCGAGGGCCTGGAGGGCCTTGAGGGCCTCGCGGACGGAGTTGCGGCTGACGCCGAGGTCCTCCATCAGTTCCGCCTCGGTCGGCAGCGGCGCACCGGCCCGGAGTTCGCGGTCGAGGATCAGCTGCATCACCTCGCGCTGTATCTGGCCGCTCAACCGGCGCTCGGGTCTGCGCCGGCGACCGGTCTCCTCGGGCATGCGCCGCATCGTACGCTCGCTGGACATCCGACGTCCCACCTCCGGGCTGAAGAAACGTCAATCACTCATTGACCAGTCGTCAATTAGGCCTATTCCTAGGTGCCATTGGTCGCACCTTTGGAACATACGCCATTCGTGTGTGTTCCCTTGACCCCCCTTTCGCCCCCTCTTATGGTCACGCTGCCCCCTATGACGTAGGACGTCGTATCTCCCACTCACTGGACCACTCCTCACTGGAGGAACCGTGCGCGACGTGACCCCCACTCCGGCGCTGCACCGCCGGTCGTTCCTGAAGTACACCGGCGCGCTGGGCGCGGCCGCCGCCCTCTCGTCGTCGCTGTCGGCGTGCTCGTGGGGGCCGGAGTCCACGAACGACACCGGTGGCGGAGGCAGTGGCGGGAACGGGACACTGACCGCCGTCATCGGCTACGGGAACGACGGCAGCTGGGATCCGACGCAGACGGCGTCCGCCTTCTCCATGGCCGCCAACAACCACATCTACGAGGGCCTGCTCGACACGGACCCGATCTCCCGCGAGCCGTACGCCGCGCTCGCCACGCAGGTGCCCGCCGACCTGACCGGCACCTCCTGGAAGTTCGAGCTGCGCCCGGGCGCCAGGTTCCACGACGGGAAGCCGGTCACCGCCGACGACGTGGTGTTCGTGTTCGACCGGATCCTCGATCCGAAGACGCAGACGCTCGGCAAGGGCTTCTTCGCGAGCTGGGTGCAGGAAGTCAGGAAGATCGACGCGATGAACGTCGAGCTGCGGCTCAAGTTCCCTTTCCCCGAAGGGGTTTCGCGGCTCACCCTCGCGAAGGTCATGCCCAAGCACGTCTACTCCCTGCCGGGCGCCTGGGACGACGCGATCAGGGGCAAGGCGATCGGTTCGGGGCCCTACCGGCAGACCGCCCACCACCCGAAGTCGAACACGACCTTCGAGGCCTTCGCCGACTACAACGGCCCGCGCAGGGCGGCCTTCAAGAAGATGAACTGGCTGACGATGGTGGACGCCGCGCCGCGCGTCGCGAAGATCTCGGGGGCGAGCGCCGGAGCGCCGATCGCCGACAACATCCCGTACGCCAACATCCAGCAGCTCACCAAGGGCGGCATGACCGTCGAGGGCGGCGCAGGGATGAACAACCTCTTCCTGATGTTCAACACCCAGCACAAGCCCTTCGACGACGTGCGGGTGCGCCAGGCGCTGCACTACGCCATCGACACCGACAAGATGGTCCAGGTCGCCCTGAAGGGGCATGGCAGGTCGTCGAGTTCGTTCCTCAACGAGGGCAACCCGAGCTACCGGCCGGCGAAGACCGTCTACGCGTACGACCCGGAGAAGGCGAAAGCTCTCCTGGCGGAGGCCGGGGTCAAGGGTCTGAAGGTCAACATCATGGCGGTCAACGTCAGTTGGATCGTGGACTGCCTGCCGACGATCAAGGCTTCCTGGGACGCGATCGGGGTCAAGACGACGCTCGACCCGCAGGAGACGACGGCCGTCTTCACGAAGATGGACCAGAAGCAGGACTACCAAGTGGTCGCCGCGGCCTCGAACCCCAACCAGTTCGGCCTCGACGCGGACCTGATCATGCACTACAACTACGGCCCGCAGAACCTGTGGATGGGCTACGCCCGCTGGGCCGGCGACCCCGTGGCCAAGAAGCTCTTCAAGGACATGGACCAGGCGACGCGGGAGCCGGACGCCACCCGGAAGAAGACGATGATCCAGGACTACATCGACGTCGTCGCCGAACAGGCCGTGCTCTACCCGGTCGTGCACAACGAGCTGATGACCGCATGGGACCCGAAAAAACTCACCGGAATAAGGGCACAGCCGTACCCCGGAATCAACGTCCTGCAAGCCAAGTGGGTCTAGGGCCAGTCGAGTCGGGAGTTCGTACGTGGTCACCGTCGTCAGAATCCTGCTCCGCCGCATCGCCCTGCTCGTGCCGCTGATGCTCGGGATCGTCCTCTTCGTGTTCATCGTGATGCGGTTCTCGGACGTCGATCCGGCGTCGGCGTTCTTCCAGGGCGCCAATCCGACTCCGCAGCAACTGACCGACTTCCGGGAGCAGAACGGGCTGCTCGACCCGCTCCCGGTGCGCTATTTCCACTTCCTGGGGGACCTGCTGCACGGTGATCTGGGCACCAGCGCGCTGACCAGGTCGTCGGTACTCGAACAGGTCACCACCGCGCTGCCGCTCACGCTCCAGCTCACCTTTCTGGGGCTCGGCGTCGCCGTGGTGCTCGCGCTGCTCGGCGGGGTCACCGCCGCGATCTACCGCGACCGGCTGCCCGACCAGATCATCCGGGTCGTCTCGCTGACCGGAGTCGCGGCGCCCGGCTTCTGGCTGGCGCTGCTGATGATCCAGTATCTGGCCGTCGACCTGGGCTGGTTCCCGACCGGCGGCTACATCAACCCGGGCGACTCGGTGACCGGCTGGCTCAAGACGATGACGCTGCCCGCGCTCGCGCTGTCGCTGCCGGTCGCCGCGCAGCTCACCCGGATCGTGCGGACCTCGGTGGTCGAGGAGTTGGACAAGGACTATGTGCGGACGGCGATCGGAAGCGGTCTGCCGCCCCATGTCGTCGTCGGCCGCAACGTCCTGCGCAACGCGCTGATGAACCCGCTCACCGTGCTCGGGCTGCGCGTGGGCTATCTGCTCGGCGGGGCGGTCGTCATCGAGACGATCTTCTCGCTGCCCGGGATGGGGAAGCTGATGATCGACGCCGTGAAGAACGGTGACCCGGCGGTCGTGCAGGGCGTCGTCCTGACCACGGCCACCGGCTTCGTCGTCGTGAACCTCGCCATCGACATCCTGTATCTGCTGGTCAACCCGCGGCTGAGGGAGGCGACCTGATGTTCACGCCGTTCAATCGCAAGCGTCTCACCGAGGTCCTGTCCCGTCCCGGCATCCGGCTGCGCGGCTGGCGCCGGCTGCCGCTGCTGTCCAAGATCGCCGTCTGCTTCCTGGCCCTGGTGGTGCTGGTGGCGGTCTTCGCGCCGCTGCTCGCCCCGGACGACCCGCTCGACCAGCAGACGCCGGTCGACGGCACCGGACACCCCTCCGCGAGCCACTGGATGGGGCAGGACAGCCTCGGCCGGGACATCATGAGCCGGCTGATGTACGGCGCCCGCTGGTCCCTGGCCATCGGCCTGGGCGCCACCGCGCTCGCCCTCGTCGTGGGAGCGCTCCTCGGCGCGGTCGCCGCGACCTCGCGCAAGGCGGTCGACGAGACGCTGATGCGCTGCCTGGACGTGGTCATGGCGTTCCCGGGCATCGCGCTGGCCGCCGTCCTGGTCGCCGTGTTCGGCGGCGGGATCACCGTGCTGATCTGCGCGATCGCCTTTCTGTTCACGCCGTCGGTGGCAAGGGTCGTACGGGCGAACGTCCTCGCCCAGTACGGCGAGGACTACGTCACCGCCGAGCACGTCATCGGCGCCCGCACCCCACACATCGTCATCAAGCACGTGGCCGTCAACTGCGCCGCACCGATCCTGGTGTTCTGCACCGTGCAGGTCGCCGAGGCCATCGTCTTCGAGGCGTCCCTGTCCTTCATCGGCGCGGGCGTGAGGCCCCCGGACCCGTCCTGGGGCAGCGTCATCGCGGACGGCAAGAACATGGTGCTGACCGGCGGCTGGTGGGCCACGGTCTTCCCGGGCCTGCTGATGCTGGTCACCGTGCTGTCGCTGAACATCCTCTCCGAGGGCGTCTCGGACGCGTGGGCCGCGCCCGCCGCACGAGACGTTCCGGCGCGAGAGGCGAAGGACCGTCTTGAGGCCCCCGAGCCCGGCAGCGGAAAGGTCCTGGACCTGCCGGGGCTCACCGAGGCCGCCGCCCGGCTGCGCAGCCGGGCCCGCCCCCTTCCCGAGGGCGGCCTGCCCGTCCTGGCCGTAGAGAACCTGGCCATCGGCTTCGATGCCCGCCACGGGGGTGTGGACATCGTCGACGGCATCAGTTTCGAAGTGCAGCCGGGTGAGGTGCTCGGGCTGGTGGGCGAGTCCGGCTGCGGCAAGTCGCTGACGGCGCTGACGGTGATGGGCCTGGAGCCGAAGGGGGCCCGGGTCCGGGGCCATGTCCGTTTCAACCAGCGGCAGTTGGTCGGCGAGCCGATGCGCGCACGGCGCAAGCTGCTCGGCCACGAGATGGCGATGATCTACCAGGACGCCCTGTCGTCCCTCAACCCGGCGATGACGATCAGGTCGCAGCTGAAACAGGTCGTACGGCGGGGCGGTCGACGCACCCCCGCCGAGCTCCTCGAACTGGTCGGCCTCGACCCCGAACGCACCCTGCGCAGCTACCCCCACGAGCTCTCCGGCGGCCAGCGCCAACGTGTCCTGATCGCCATGGCTCTGTCCCGCGACCCCAAGCTGATCGTCGCCGACGAACCGACGACGGCCCTCGACGTGACCGTCCAGGCGCAGGTCATGGAGCTGCTGCTGCGGCTGCGCGCCGAGCTGGACTTCGCGCTGATCCTCGTCTCGCACGACCTGGCGCTGATCTCGGCGGTCACCGACCGGGTGGTCGTCATGTACGGCGGCCAGATCGTCGAGGTAGGGGTGACCGCCGACCTGGTGGAGGAGCCGGCCCACCACTACACGCGCGGCCTCCTCGGCAGCGTCCTGTCGCTGGAGACGGCGGCCGAACGGATGACGCAGATCAAGGGCGTCGTCCCCTCCCCCGCGGACTTCCCGGCGGGCTGCCGCTTCGCCGACCGCTGCCCGATGGCGAGCGAACGCTGCCTCGACACCCCACCCGACCTGCTGGGCAGCCGCTACCACCTGGCGGCCTGCCACCATCCGGCGATCGACCTGACACCGGAGCCGACGGAAAGCGAGGTCGTGAATTGAACGCGCTGGCTGGGAAAGGCGGGGTTGTACGGTGACCGCTCTGACTGGGGAATGCGGGGCCGTACGAGGCCGCGCCGACTGGAGGAAGCGTGGCCGTCTGGTGACCGCGCCGACTGGCGAAGGCGAGTCCGTACGGTGACCGCTCTGGTGGCCCTCTCCGACGTTCACGTCGTCCACAAGGCCCGCACCGGCGGTCTGTTCTCCCGCGACCGGGTGTACGCCCTCAGCGCCGCCGACCTCACCATCGCGCCCGGCGAGACGGTCGGCGTCGTCGGCGAGTCCGGCTGCGGCAAGTCGACGCTCGCCAAGGTGCTGGTGGGCGTGCAGCAGCCGACGTACGGCACGGTGACGTTCGGCGGCCGGGACCTGTGGTCGCTGAGCCCCGCCGAGCGGCGCAAGGCAGTCGGCGGCAGCACCGGCATGATCTTCCAGGACCCGTCGACCGCCCTGAACCGGCGCCTGACGATCCGGCGGATCCTGCGGGACCCGCTGGACGTCCACAAGCGCGGTACGCCGGCCGAGCGCGAGGAGCGGGTCAAGGAGCTGATGGAACTGGTCGGCCTGCCCCGCGTGCTGGCCGACGGCCTGCCGGGCCAGCTCTCCGGCGGCCAGCGCCAGCGCGTCGCCATCGCCCGCGCGCTGGCCCTGGACCCCGACCTCGTCGTGGCCGACGAACCGACGAGCGCCCTTGACGTGTCGGTCCGCGCCCAGATCCTGAACCTCCTGCTGGACCTGAAGGAACGCCTGGGCCTGGCCCTCGTCTTCGTCTCGCACGACATCCAGACGGTACGCAGAATGAGCGACCGGGTGATCACGATGTACCTCGGCCGGATCGTCGAGGAGACCCCGGCCCACGAGGTCACCGACAGCTCCCGGCACCCGTACACCCGGGCCCTCTTCTCGGCCACCCCCGGCCTCCTCGACCCCATCGACCCGATTCCCCTGGTGGGCCCCGTCCCCTCGGCGACCCGTCCGCCGTCCGGCTGCCCGTTCCGTACCCGGTGCTGGAAGGCGGACGAGGTGTGTGCGGGTGCCATGCCGGACTTCACGGCCGCGTCGCGCCCCGATCACCGCTACCGGTGCCACCATCCTGTGGAGGAGGGCCAGTCCACCCGCGACCTGGTCGCGCAGGCGCTGACCGCCTCGCCGGCCGCCGTCATGGCCGACGCCCCGTTCGAGCACCATCCCAGGGAGCCTTCATGACGATCCCCGCCCCGCTGACCGGTGTCGTTCCGCCCGTCTGCACGCCCCTGACACCGGCCCGCGAGGTGGACGTCCCCTCGCTCCTCAGGCTCGTGAACCACCTGGTGGAGGGCGGGGTGCACGGTCTGTTCGTGCTCGGCTCGTCGTCCGAGGCCGCGTATCTGACGGACACCCAACGGCGGCTCGTCGTCTCCACGGTCGTCTCGCACGTCGGCGGGCAGCTCCCCGTCCTTGCCGGGGCGATCGACATGACCACGCCGCGCGTACTCGACCACATCGAGTACGCGACGGCGGCGGGCGCGGACGCCGTCGTGGTGACCGCGCCCTTCTACACCCGCACCCATCCCGCCGAGATCGCCCGCCACTTCCGCGTCCTCGCCGCGCGGTCGTCCGTGCCCGTCTTCGCCTACGACATGCCGGCCTCCGTCCACACCAAGCTGAGCCCGGAGCTGGTCCTCGAACTCGCCGCCGACGGTGCCCTGGCCGGCCTGAAGGACTCCAGCGGCGACCTCGCGAGCTTCCGCTCGGTCGTGACCGGGGCCCACGCCCATCCCGGCATCACCGGCTTCAGCGTGCTGACCGGGTCCGAACTCGTCGTCGACTCCGCGCTCGCGCTGGGGGCGGACGGGGCCGTGCCCGGGCTGGCGAACGTCGACCCCGAGGGGTACGTACGGCTGTACCGGCTCTGCCGGGACGGGGACTGGGGCTGTGCCCGGGCCGAGCAGGAACGGTTGTGTTCCCTGTTCGGGATGGTGGGGGTCGGTGATCCTGCCCGGATGGGGGGTAGTTCGGCCGGGCTCGGGGCGTTCAAGGCGGGGCTGTACCTACGGGGGGTCATCGACTGCCCGGTTACGGCGGAGCCGCAGGTCGCCCTGTCGGAGGGGGAAGTCGAGCGGGTGGGTAAGTATTTGGCGGCGGCGGGGTTGCTGTAAGGGTTTTTCGCCCCCTCCGCCCCGTTTCAGCCCGTCCGGCGTTTGAGGACGAGCGCGTCCAGCGCGATACGGGGGTCTGGGGGCAGAGCCCCCGGGTACGGGACGGGAAGGGGCGGAGGGGGCGAAACAAACCCCATCTCACCCCCGCAGGTCAGCCACCCGCACCCGCCGGAACTCGATCCCCTCGTACGTCCCCGTCGAACCCGTCTCGTAGAGGACCCCGACCCGGCTGGTCCCGAGCTGCACCAGGTCGGAGTACGCAGCCGGCCGCTGCGACAGCGCAATCACCTTGGTGAACGTCGAACCCCCGTTCGCGCTACGCCAGACAGCCATCACCCGCCGAGCGGTCGGCACGGACGGCCCGGAGAAGAGCAGCCCCGCTCCCACCCCCCGCAACTGAAGAACGCTGCCCTGGACGACAGGAACACCGTTGAGCGTGGCCTGGACCGTGTACGGACGGTCCAGGCTCTCGCCACCGTCACTGGAGTAGGAGTCCAGCCGGTTACCCGCACTCGTACCGTTCTGGTCACGAGAGCTGAAGTACAGCCGCCCGTCAGGAAGTTCGGCCACGCTGCTCTCGTTCGCGTTGTCGACCCCGTCGTACGAGTCGTCGACGAACCCGAGCCGCCAGCTCAGCCCGCCGTCGTCGCTGTAGATGGCGTGGGCGCCGTAGTACTTGGGCTCCTGCCCGGTATCGCCGGACCCGGCCACTGGCGCGGCAGAGTGGTTGGCGGCGACCACGAGCCGCCCGGCATGCGGCCCGTGCCGCAGCGCGACCGCGTGCCCGGGACCGGTGGCGTACCACCGCCAGTCGGGCAGCTTCACCTCCGCCGTGATGTCACGGGGAGCGGAGAAGCTGAGGCCGTCGTCGCGGCTCGTCTGGACGAAGACGCGGCGGCTCTGTGCCGCCGTGACCTCGCCGCGCATGATCTGCCCCTCGGTCACGACACCGCTGTTGTACGACGTGACCAACACGATCCGCCCGGTCCGCGGGTCCACGACCGGCGCCGGATTCCCCCGGGTGTCGCCGTCCCCGGACGCGACGACCCGCAGCGCCCCCCACGTACAGCCGTCGTCGTACGAACGCCTGACGACGACGTCGATGTTGCCGGTGTCGCCCGCGCCGCTGTGCCTCCCCTCGGCGAAGGCGAGCAGCGTGCGGGCCGGGGTCGTGATCGTGGCTGGGATGCGGTACGTGTCGTAGCCGCCCTCGCCCGCGGTGTACGGCACGGAGGATGTGCAGTCGCGCGAGGACAGCGGGCCGGCGGACGCGCTGGCGGGCCCTGCGGCGGCCGTGAGGAGTGCGGTGGCCGCCGCGAACGCGGCCGTGCGGCTCAAGACGGTCATGACACTCCCTGGACTGCGGCGACGGCGGGGCAAGCGATGGAGGGCGGACGTGGGACGTGGGATGTCCAACAGAAACTAATCTGCCCCCTGGGGCACAGCGATACGCATGCACCCACGGCGTGTTGACGTGCCGTCAGCTCATAGTGCGCCCCGGGAGTCCGGGGGCTACAAGGAGCGTCAGGACGGCGTACGCGCCGCCGCCAGCAGCCGTGTCACGTCGTCCGAGCAGATCGTCAGGGCCGCGCCCACGGTGGACAGGACATCACGCTCGGCGGGCGTATACGGTCCGTCGGCCAGTGCAATGCGCGCCCCTTGGAGGAGGATCGCCTCCCGGCCCGTGGGGGCGAGGTGCGGGGCCAGCGGGTCCAGGGCCTCGTGGAGCTCTATGGCCAGACTCGCGCCGCACGGCTCCCCGAAGACGCGTCCCGTGTCCAGGGCGAGCGCCTCGACGAGGGCGCCGAGCTGGTCCTCCGTGCAGTCGTCGAAGCCGGCCGAGCGGACGGCCGAGGCCGCGGTCTCCAGGGACGTACGGGCGCAGCTGCCGTCCGCGGCGAGCACCGCGAGGGCGACCGTGTGGACGGCGTCGCGGAGCATCGCGGAGAAGCGGGTGGTGGTGGGGTGGTCGAGGACGTCGGCGCCGTAGTGACGGCGGCAGGCGGCACATTCGACGACGGGCCCGGTCTCGCCGCGCGGGAGAACGGGAACGCCGAGGCAGGTGATGCGGCGCCGGCCGGTGAGCCGCTGGTAGTTGCGGTCTCCTCCACAGCCCGGGCAGAAGAACTCGCCGTCGCCGACGGTGGTCCATGCGGTACGGGTGCCCAGGATCCGGGAAACCGGAACTGCACGACCGTTTCGTCCCCATCCTGGCAGCACGTCGCACACCTCCGTAACGCCGCGGCAACATCGCCGCGCTGGCGTGATGTTAGCCACATTGTTGATGTCGAGTCAGTACCCAGGACGAGACCCACCCGTGACCTGCACATGGATTGGCCGGTAAACGACACGGCCCCGACCGCCTCGAAAGGCGGACGGGGCCGGGAAATGCCAGGTGAACGGGGTCAGCGGTCCGCGCGGTTGACGGCGGAGACCACGGCCTTCAGTGAGGCACGTGTCGTATTCGAGTCGATCCCGATTCCCCACAGAACCTTGTCGCCAATAGCGCATTCGATGTACGAGGCGGCCTGCGCGGAGGCACCCTCGCTCATCGTGTGCTCCTGGTAGTCGAGCAGGCGTACGTCGATGCCGATGGACTGCAGGGCGTCGAAGAACGCGGAGATCGGACCGTTGCCGGTACCGGTCAGGACCGTGTCCTGACCGTCCACCGAGGCCTCGACGGTCAGCGAGTCGATGCCGTCGCGGTCGGTCGTGGTCTGACCCGTCTTGACCTGGATACGGCCCCACGGATTCCCGGAGATCGGGAGGTACTCGTCCTGGAAGATCGCCCAGATGTCCTTCGGGGTGACCTCGCCGCCCTCGGCGTCCGTCTTCGCCTGGATGATCCTGGAGAACTCGATCTGCATCCGGCGCGGCAGGTCCAGCTTGTGCTCGTTCTTCAGGACGTACGCGATACCGCCCTTGCCCGACTGCGAGTTGACCCGGATGACCGCCTCGTAGGAGCGGCCGACGTCCTTCGGGTCGATCGGCAGGTACGGGACCGCCCACTCGATGTCGTCGACGGTGACGCCCTTGGCGGCCGCGTCGGCCTCCATGGCGTCGAAGCCCTTCTTGATGGCGTCCTGGTGCGAGCCGGAGAAGGAGGTGTAGACGAGGTCGCCGACGTACGGGTGGCGGGGGTGGACCTCCATCTGGTTGCAGTACTCGGCGGTGCGGCGGACCTCGTCGATGTTCGAGAAGTCGATCTGCGGGTCGACGCCCTGCGAGAACAGGTTCATGCCCAGGGTGACCAGGTCGACGTTGCCGGTGCGCTCGCCCTGCCCGAACAGACAGCCCTCGATGCGGTCGGCGCCGGCCATCAGCGCCAGCTCGGCCGCCGCCACCGCCGTACCGCGGTCGTTGTGCGGGTGGACGGAGACGCACACGTACTCGCGGCGGGAGAGGTTCCGCGACATCCACTCGAAGCGGTCCGCGTGCGTGGACGGGGTCGAACGCTCCACCGTGGCGGGCAGGTTGAGGATGATCTCGCGGCCCGGGCCCGGCTGCCAGACGTCCATGACGGCCTCGCAGACCTCCAGGGCGAAGTCCAGCTCGGTGTCGGTGAAGATCTCGGGGCTGTACTGGTAGCCGAACGTCGTCCGCTCGTCCAGCAGCTTCTCGGCGTACTCCACGACCAGCCGGGTGCCGTCGACGGCGATCTGCTTGATCTGGTCCTTGGAGCCGCGGAAGACGACCCGGCGGAAGACGGGGGCGGTGGCGTTGTACAGGTGGACGTTGGCGCGGCGGGCGCCGACCAGGGACTCCACGGTCCGCTCGATCAGGTCCTCACGGGCCTGGGTCAGTACGGAGATCGTGACGTCGTCCGGGATCGCGCCCTCTTCCTCGATGATCGAGCGCACGAAGTCGAAGTCGGTCTGACCGGAGGCCGGGAAGCCGACCTCGATCTCCTTGTAGCCCATCTTCACCAGCAGGTCGAACATCTCACGCTTGCGCGCGGGCGACATGGGGTCGATCAGGGCCTGGTTGCCGTCACGCAGGTCGGTGGAGAGCCAGCGGGGGGCGACGGTGATCCGGTTATCCGGCCACGTACGGTCGGGGATGTCGACCTGGTCGTACGGGCGGTACTTGTGGACCGGCATGGAGGTGGGCTGCTGACGGTTCTGACCGCGCTGACTGTTCGCCATGATGCGAGGGCTCCTCGAAGGTGTCCGGAAGGACGGCCGACGGCGCAACGCCAGACTCCGCGGGGAGGGGGTCGGCCTCGACTTACAGGCCCTCGCCGCGGCAGCTAAGGAGGAGCAGCCCGAAACGCATGATGCTCCGCATGCTAGCCGAGCCGCGCCGGACGCGGGGGCCTGTATCAGTATGCGGGACCGCTCGCACATATAGGGCAAAGGGTGCGCCATACCACTTCAGGGCCGGACCGGGGAGCCCTTATCGTGGCATTTCACCAATCATGGTTGCCGGTAGTGACAGAGTCATGACTCAGTGCAAATGTGCCCGGCATGACCGCCAACCCGTCAGGCTTCGAGCCTGTCTTCTGCACCATCGTGCCGCCCCACGTCCTCGACAGGCTGGCCCGCGCCGACGACCCGGCGCTCGCCGGGCCCGCCCGCCGCACCCTGGAGCGCGACGCCCTCGAACGCACGCACCGCCGGCTGACCACGGTCATCGGCGCCCCCTCCGTGGCCCCGGCCAGGGAAGCCGCCGATGACAAGCCGCATCGCACGATCTACGACGCCCGCCACCGCACGGACCTGCCCGGCAGGAAGGTCCGCGGCGAGGGCGACAAGCCCGGCAAGGACGCCACCGTCAACCGTGCGTACGCCGGTCTCGGCGCCACCTTCGAGCTGTACCTGAACGCCTACCGACGCAACTCGATCAACGGCGAGGGCCTGCCGCTCGACGCGACCGTGCACTTCGACGAGAACTACAACAACGCCTTCTGGAACGGCGAGCAGATGGTGTTCGGCGACGGTGACGGCGAGATCTTCCTCGACTTCACCATCCCGGTCGACGTCATCGGCCACGAGCTGACCCACGGCGTCACCCAGTACACCGCGAACCTCACCTACTTCGGCCAGCCCGGCGCCCTCAACGAGTCCCTGTCCGACGTCTTCGGCTCGCTCATCAAGCAGTACACGCTCGGCCAGACCGCCGCCGAGGCCGACTGGCTGATCGGCGCGGGCCTGCTCGCCCCGCGCGTCACCGGCACCGCGCTGCGCTCCATGAAGGAACCGGGCACGGCGTACGACGACGACGTGCTCGGCAAGGACCCGCAGCCCGCGACGATGGACGACTTCGTGAACACGGGCCGCGACAACGGCGGCGTCCACATCAACTCCGGCATCCCCAACCACGCCTTCTACCTGACCGCCACCGCCCTCGGCGGGAACGCCTGGGAGCGGGCGGGCCAGATCTGGTACGACGTGCTGACCGGCGGCGAACTGGGCCAGCAGGCCCTGTTCACCGACTTCGCCAAACTCACGATCGCCGCGGCACGCACCCGCTTCAACGACGGCGAGGAACTACAGGCCGTCCTGAAGGCCTGGGAACAGGTCGGGGTACCCACCTCCTAGGGGGTGTCGTTCGGATCACCTCGGATCAGGCCGCGGCGCATGGTGCGGTGCATCGCAAGGCGGAGCATGACCCGCGTACTGAACGTACTCGGGTGATGCGACAACGCGGCGAGGCGCCGTGCCATGCGCCGCGGACCCGGGGTGATCCAAACGACACCCCCTAGCCCCCCGCCACGCCACGGACTAGACAGGACCCATGCGTATTCAGGTAAGGCGCACGGGCGGTTTCGCGGGCATCCAGCGCCATGGCGAGGTGAACACCTCGGGACGCCCCGATGCCCACGAGTGGCACACCCTGGCCGAGAAGGCACTCGCCGCCGGCCGGGGCACCGCCCCCATCGGCGTTCCGGACGGCTTCAGCTACGAGATCACGGTGGACGGGAAGACGGTGTACGCGGCGGACCCGAAACTGACGGAGGAGCAACGGAGCCTGATTTCGAGGGTGTTGAAGGAGGGCGCGTAAGGGGCGAGAGCCCAGCCCGAGAGGCGGTCAGGGGCGCTCGCGTCATGACGAGGGCCCAGGCGAGGGCTTTTAGGGGCGCGGGGAACTGCGCGACCAGCCCCCGACGGCCCGCAGTCGCCCAACAACCGCAGCCCCATCCCCATAAGGCGCCCCACGGAATCCGTAACTCGCAGTTCACGCCCGCCCGTTGACTTCCGTTACTGCGAGTAAGGATGATCGCGCGCATGGCGACGAGTCCCCTCCCGCAGTTCCCGCCCACCTTCCTCTGGGGCGTATCCACTTCGGCCCACCAGATCGAGGGGGCCACAGACGAACGCGCCCCCTCGGTATGGGACACCTTCACCGCCGAACCAGGCCACGTGAAGGACGGCTCCACCGCCGAGGTGGCCTGCGACCACTACCACCGCTACCGCGAGGACGTCCACCTCCTGCGCAACCTCGGCGTGGACGCGTACCGCTTCTCCATCTCCTGGCCCAGGGTGAACTCCCCCGGCGGCCTGGACTTCTACGACCGTCTCGTCGACGAACTCTGCGCGGCGGGCGTACGTCCGGTGCCGACCCTCTTCCACTGGGACCTGCCCGTCGACCTCGACTGGCTGGACCGCTCGACAGCGGAGCGCTTCGCCGAGTACGCGGCCGTCGTCGCCGCCCGTCTCAGCGACCGCGTCACGAAGTGGATCACCCTCAACGAGCCCGCCGAGCACACCCTGTTGGGCCATGCGCTGGGCGCACACGCACCGGGGAAGAAGCTGCTGTTCGACGCCCTGCCGGTGGCCCACCACCAGTTGCTGGCACACGGTCTGGCCGTACGGGCGCTGCGTGCGGCCGGAGTCACCGACATCGGGATCGCCAACTCGCACGGGCCGACCTGGGCGGCGTCGGACAGCGAGGAGGACGTGCAGGCCGCCGACTTCTACGACCTGCTCCTCAACCGCCTGTTCGCGGACCCGCTGCTCCTTGGCCAGTACCCGGACGGCATCGCCGACCTGCTCCCCGGTGATATCGAGTCGGACCTGAAGATCATCGCGGAGCCGCTGGACTGGTACGGCATCAACTACTACCAGCCGACCAAGGTGGGCGCCCCCGAGGGCGCGGAGATCGAGTTCAGCGGACTGACGCTGCCCGCCGAACTCCCCTTCTCCGTACGGGAGCTGGAGGGCTACCCGGTCACGGACTTCGGCTGGCCGGTGGTTCCCGAGGCGCTGACCGAGCTGCTGACCGGCTTCCACGAGCGCTACGGCGACCGGCTCCCGCCCGTGGTCATCACCGAGAACGGCTGTAGTTACGAGGGGATCGACGACCAGGAGCGCATCACGTTCCTGGACGGTCATGTGCGGGCGCTGCACCGGGCGTTGGAGGCGGGTGTCGACGTACGCGGCTACTTCGTGTGGTCGCTCCTCGACAACTTCGAGTGGGCCGAGGGGTACACACGCCGCTTCGGCCTCGTCCACGTCGACTACGGAACGCTGGAGCGGACGCCGAAGGCTTCGTACGCGTGGCTGCGTGACGCACTGCGAGGCCCTCTGCGGGGCTCTCTTCGGGCCCAGGGATGACGACGGCGCCGACCGACGCGGGCGAGCCGTCGGCGGCGGCGGCGCCGGCCGAGCCCGTCAGGGGCATCCCCCCGGTTTGAGCGAAGCCGAGAACTGGGGGGGGTGCCCCTATGACTTTGGTCAAGGGGTGATCGGGGTTGGTGGTTGGTAGAAAGTGCCGTCGCGGAGCATCGCGAAGAGCACGTCGGCTCGC